>JAQURL010000069.1 GCA_028715625.1 Candidatus Margulisiibacteriota bacterium
TGAGAATCTCTGACCAGTCCATGAATAAAAACCTGATAAAAAGGTACCTTTTTCATGTTGTATATACCCATGGTAATCATGCGGGAAACCCAGAAAGTAATAATGTCATAGCCCGTAACCAGTATGCTGGTGGGATAAAACTGCTCCAGGTCTGTAGTCATATCCGGCCAGCCAAAGACAGAAAAAGGCCAGAGGGCCGAGGAAAACCAGGTATCCAGAACATCCTCATCTTGCCATACTTTCTTGCTTTTGCAACCCGGGCATTCTTTAACCTCTGTTATTGAAACAATTTCTTTTTGACAGTCCTCGCAATACCATACGGGTATACGGTGCCCCCACCATATCTGACGGGATATGCACCATGGTCTGATATTTTTCATCCAGTCAAAGTATAATTTTTCCCAACGCTGCGGAATTAGTTGAATTTCCTTTTTTTCTACAACTTCAATTGGCTTTGGGACTAGCCTTTCCATATTTACAAACCATTGTCTGGAAACTATAGGCTCAATTACTGTCTGGCATCTGTAGCACTCACCAACCGCGTTGTCATGTTCTTCTATTTTTTCCAGCATTCCCTTAGCCCGCAAATCTTTTATTACCTGTTCGCGGCACTCATATCTATCCAGTCCCAGATATTTTTCAGGAACGTTTTCATTCATTCTCGCGCTGTTATCCATAATAATGATTTGTTCCAGTTTATGAGTTTTACCCATAAAAAAATCATTGGGGTCATGAGCGGGCGTAACCTTAACCGCTCCGGTCCCAAAACCCGGATCTACATGATCATCTGCGATAACCCGTATTTTTCTATCGGTAAGAGGCAGTAAAAGAGTTTTACCGATCCATTTTTTATATCTTTTATCATCAGGATTCACTGCGACAGCCGTATCACCGAACATTGTTTCGGGCCGGGTTGTGGCCACTACAATTTTGTCGTTTTTGCCACCATCTGATACAGGGTATGCTATATACCATAAGCTTCCTGTGCGGTTCTGATGGTTAACCTCTATATCTGACAAAGCGGTGTGGCATCTTGGACACCAGTTAATTATATATATGTCCCGATAAATAAGACCTTCTTTATACAAACGAACAAAATTTTCTTTTACAGCCCTGCTGCAGCCTTCGTCCATGGTGAAACGTTCGTGAGCCCAGTCAACAGATGCACCCAGTTTACGAAGCTGGCCCGTTATTGTACTACCATACTGTTCCTTCCATTTCCAGACTCTTTTCACAAACTCCTCTCTGCCCAGATCCTGCCTGGAAAGTCCCTCTTTCAGCAATTGTTTTTCCACCACGTTTTGAGTAGCTATTCCTGCATGATCTGTCCCGGGAACCCATAATACTTTCCTGCCTTTAAACCTGTAGAATCTGGCCAGAATATCCTGCAGTGTATTGTTTAAGGCATGTCCCATATGTAATGCTCCGGTTACATTGGGCGGAGGAATGACCATAGATAATGGTCTTCCTGTTCCTGCTGGAGCAAAATATCCTTTTTGCTCCCATTCCTTATACCATTTGTCTTCTATATTCTCGTGATTATATGATTTTTCCATTATTTAATCCTTTACATAAAAACTTTTCATTATTTTTTTTATCGTATTTTTATACTTTAACCACTCGGATTCATAGGCATAAGCAGTTACTATATACACCCTGTTCAAGTCTTTGATATAAATATCTTCTGCGGCATATATGTTCGGTATTTCATTGTTATCATCCATTTCCGCCTTCAAATAGATAGCGCTGAGAGTTTCATCAACACCGGCTAAAAAGTTCTGCTTTTCATCACCGTATTTTACTCCCAGTAAATGCCACATATCCCACTTTGTTCCTGCGCGATATAAATAAATCTCATTAGCTGTGACAAACCCGGCGGTCTCATAGGCTGTAAAGCCGACATAGACATCATAATTCTCACTGACCGGGTAAAACATCACTCTGTAGTCCTGGGTTGCTTTCTCCATATTCCAGGTAACAGGAGCTTCAATAACCCCATTGTATTTATTATCCGTATATACGGTTATGTCTAGCGAGACAGACCTGTTTTTATTCAACCCTGAATAGGGATTACTTTGAGCGAAAGTGATGATGAGCAGGTTGATGATTATGACAATAATAATTCTCATGATTTGATGTATTCTACCTTATTCAAAATATAAACGTAAAGAATCAGCCAAGCTTATCAGTTGTTTTTTTTCATGGGCCGCGGAAACAGAGATCCTTAAAAGCGCATCTTTTTTCGGCACTGTGGGGTACCGTATGGCCGGCACATAGAAACCCCTGTCTTCCAAAAACTTGCCTAGAGCAAGGACTTTTTCGTTATCCCCTATTTTTACAGGTATTATCGGAGAATACTCCGGTCTTTTTAGCCAGGCCAGATTTTCTGCCAAACAACAAATATTTTGCCACAATTTTTGCTGAATATTTTTTTTATTTAAAACGTCCAGCACATGTGTGGCACCAAGAACATGAATTAACGGCAAGGCAGTATTATATATATAGGGTCTGCACTTGTTTACCAGATAGTCTGTTATCTCTTTTTGTCCGACTATATACCCCCCGTAAGATTGCAAAGCCTTGGAAAGTGAACCGGTAACAATTAATTTCGGATATTTGTTAATTTTACTTCGGACAGTTAATCCTGCACCACAAACTCCATAAACACCCGTAGCATGCGCATCATCACATATGAGATAAGCATCATATTCACCGGCGATCTGCAGCATTAGTTCGAGATTTGCTTTATCACCTTCCATGGAAAAAAGAGTGTCTGTTGCCAGATAAATATTGCGGTATTTATTTTTACTTTTGCTTAAAATATCCCTTAAGTAATCATAGTTTCTATGTGGAAAAACCCGAAAAGAAATTGATTTATATTTTGTACATTCCATTATGGAGGCGTGACATAACTTATCTATTACCAGCAAATCCTGTTCTTCAACCAATGCAGTAATAAGGCCGAGATTGGCCATGAATCCGCTGGAAAATAGCAGTGCCGACGGCAGCTGCTTAAGCTCTGCCAGCTTGTTTTCCAGTTGTTCATGATACATAGTATAGCCGGTTATTAAGGGAGAAGCCTGCTGGACCATTCCTGTTTTCTCTATTTGTTCGAGGATGAACTCTGTTACTTCCCTGCCCAGTCCCAGATAATTATTGCTGCCGAAGTTTAAAAGCTTCCTGTTGTTTATCCCTATGTAAGGGAAATCAGCAATATCTGAAATTACTTTTCTGCGGCGATATAAATATGATTCTTTTAATACAGAGAGCTCCTCTCTGAATCGGTTGCCGGTCATGGTTGCTTCTTTTCCTCCATGCTTTGTATTATACTATATCTCATGAGATTCTTACTGTTTCTGATTTTCCTGAGTGTTTTCAGTTTTACCCAGGTACAATCCAACATCTTTTACCCTGTTTATTCCTCCATATTCAGCCTTAATCCCAATCGCTGGGAATTTGTAATGGATAAACGCAGTTACGGTGTGGAAATAGCCGGATATCTGAAAGGTTATAACTGGAAAACCTCTCCTATAATAATCTACGCGGAGGCTATTAACACCAATTATTACTTTGACCTTTTTACCAAACTTACCAAGATAAAACGGCAGTCAAAATTCAATCACATCCAGCTTGTCAGCAGGACCCTGCCGTTTCCTACAACCGTGTCCTATGATATGACTCTGTATGAGCTGCCCAATGTCGTTTATGAATATGTAACTTATTTTGATATCAATAAACATTTGATTTTATCTTTTGTAATGAGTAGTAAGGATAAAAAACTGCTGGGCCAGTACTTCAACGATTACAAAATTATTCTGCAGAATTTCAACAAAGTTTCACGCTCTTTTAAAAACCGTTGAAAGTTACTAAGTTTCAGAAAAAGCTGTTTTTCTGAAACTTAAGGCTGATCGAATAAGCCGGATTCTGTATTAGCAGTCATTTATCTGGGATAAACATTGCTGTTTACCTCTAGCGCTCTACCCGCCGTTCCAAACGGAGCGGACCGCTCCTCACAGCCTATTTGAGTTTGCACCGCATAGAGTTTGGCCGTTTCAACCGGACTTAACCGGCTCGTCTCTGTTCCACTAGTCCTTACCCTTCGACAAGCTCAAGCAAGCCTGAACCAATCGAAAAATAGGCGGGCGTTACCCGCTATGCTGTCCTTTGGTGTCCGGACTTTCCTCTGAACACAGATAAAATCAGTGTTCAGCGACTACTTGATCAGCCAGCGTGTAGATTACCAAATATGAATAGCTTTGTCAAAACAATGAACGTTTAAAAGCAGAAATGCTGTCTCCGCCGAACTTTTCCAACAGCGCGCTGGCAAGCTCTAAGGCTACCACGTTTTCGCAAACAACAGCTGCTGCGGGTACAGCACAGACATCGGCACGTTCAAAAAAAGAGGGTAATGTTTTTTTGGTTTTCAGGTCTACTGAGGATAATGGAGTTTTCATTGTAGGAATTGGCTTCATTACGGCCTTTATTATAATAGGCTGGCCATTGCTCATTCCGCCTTCTATGCCTCCGGCGTTATTTGTTTTTCTTGAAACATTTCCTTTTACTATACAGAACTCATCATGTACAGAATTTCCGGTTAATTCTGCTGATTCGAAGCCCAGGCCGAACTCCACACCTTTAATTGCCTGTACAGACATAATCGCTTTGGCGAGACATGCATCAAGCTTGCGATCCCACTGCACATAACTTCCCAGGCCCACCGGTACATTTTCAGCTACGACCATTATCTTACCGCCAACCGAAACACCTTTGCGCTGGGCTTCGTCGATTCTTTTTTTCATCTTTTCTTCTATTTTTCCATCTACTGTCAGACACTCACTTTTAGCGGATAATTTTCGAATTGTTTTTATGTCTGTAACCAACCTGGATATTTCAACGCCTCCTATATTATATACATAGGCTGTCAGCTGTATTTTGGCAACTTCCAATATTTTTTTGCTAATAGCACCTGCAACAACACGCATAGCTGTTTCGCGGGCGCTGGAGCGCTCAAGCACGTCACGGATATCCCCCAGGTTATATTTAATGAAACCTGCATAATCGGCGTGTCCTGGTCTGGGTATGGTAATCGCTTTATAGCCTTTGGGTTTTTTATCTTTTACAGCCATAAGTTCTGACCAGTTTTCAAAATCCTTATTGAATAAAATTATGGAAATCGGACTTCCAGTACTCTTGCCAAAACGTACGCCGGAGAGAATTTCGATCTCGTCGGTTTCAATTTTCTGCCTGCCGCCTCGGCCGTACCCGGTTTTCCTTCTTTTCAATTCAGCCTGAAGATCGTTAATGGAAATTTCCAGACCTGCCGGAACACCTTCGATAATAACCGTAAGCGCTTTGCCATGAGATTCGCCTGCTGTAAGGTATCTGATCATATGATTATTATAGCTTATTTCAATGTTGTTGCAAGAGCGGCCCTGATGGGATTATTAGCGTTCATTAACCGGATATATACAAATTTAAGAAATTACCTTAAATTTTACCCGATATATAATTAAATGTTTTCAAAAAAAATCGTATCAATTCAAGAATATACCTTGCTACACTGGAACATCTGGTATAAACAGCCTATTAAACCGGTCGTCGATATTATAAAGAGCTTGAACCCTGATTTTCTATTGTTGCAGGAACTGACCTGGAATTGTTCTTACAACAAAGGACTGGCAACGGGTGAGTATATAGCTGAGAATTTGGGCTATTATCAACACATAGGAAAAGCACATGTCTGGCAACCGCAGGATGGGCGCAACAGGGAGGCGCTTGGCAATGGAATACTTAGCAGATATCCAATCGAAAACACTTTCTCGGCATTTGTTCACGATCCGATAAATAATGGCAGATATTCTCATGATGAAGGAAGAATATACCTGGAAGCACTGGTGAATATTAACGGTCAAAAATTTCGGATTGGCACTACACACTTGTCGTACTATCATAAATTTATTCAAACACCGGGAAGATTAAAAGAGGATAAAAAGTTAATAAATTTATTAAAGAGAAATAATCATCATAAAGCTTACCCTTTAATATTTTCTGGTGATTTAAATACCGCCCCAAGTTCATTTATAATTAGACAATTATCAAAGATATTACAGCACCTTGGACCTGATTATTGCCACAATACCTGGACTACAAAACCATTCTTGTATAACAACTTTGAGGTTAATAATCTTGAATGGCGGCTAGATTACGTTTTCGGTACCGATCAAATTCAGTTGGTTAAGGCTGAGATTATTAATACTGAGGTTTCTGATCACTTACCAATTATGATAAAATTCAAGATAACCTGATCCTACTATAATTCCAAAATTTTTAGAAAACGATCTATTGCTTTACCATATTTTTTTATTATTTTTCCTGCGGTTTCCGAGCCATAATCAGCCAGCTTAACCTGCCCGTCCGAATCAACGACCCAGTTTTCGTCCAGTCCCAATGCGTGCATATCCCCGAATAAATCAGGGGGGTCTTGAGTGGCTATCCTTAATAATCTGAATATCAGATCGTTCTGTGGTGTTCTTACCACAATACCGCGTTTCTGAATGTTCACAAGGCCGAATAGTGATATATATGTAGGCATTAACCTTGGATTAGGAGAATTGAACCACGTAGTATACTCCTTGAGGTTAGCCCTAATGCCTTTCATCAATATACCGGTAAAACAACCTCGTAAAGTATCTTCATACAGATCATCGGAATATCTTCCTCTTGTCGTTAGTTTGTTTAGAAACATCTCTTTTAGGATAAGATAACGAAGTATCAATGATTGAAAGGCCAATTTAAAATTCATAACCGGGAACTTGACCACAATTTTCTCAAAACAAAAAACATAGCGCGTCTGGCCTTGGTTCTTTTCTATTCTTTGATAAAAATTTTGATCCAGAGAAATGATTTTTTTCATAATAAAATATCCTCTCAATCTATCGTTAATATATAAAATTAATTTCATCCCTATAAAAACTAAGCTTTAACTGCCTTGAATTCGATATATTCCTATGAACAGAAAAATTATCAGCGATTCAGATAAACATTTTATCGCGCAGTTGTGGCAAGCATTAACAGTATCCAATTGGGGCGCTGCTACTACCAACCTTAAACAAATCAAGGCAATGGGCTATACGGCAACATCAATATCTAAACAGTATATTCCTGACAATCTTAGAGAATTAATTAATAACCCTGGAAATGTTTGTTTTCTGGAAGACCTTAAAAGCTGTGTTTCCTTAAAAAGGAGTGACTTGATTTATAACAAATACCTGATATTAAGCCTTTTATATTCTTTTTTCCCTTTAAATAAAAACAGCTCAGCATTAAGACTATTATTAACAAAGCGAATTGAAAATTGTGAAAACCCATATATAGACATAATTTTACTGAGCCAAGACAGACCTGATTTTTTGCAAACACAATTAGCTCTGAATAACTATTGCTTCGGCATGTCTTTGGGCAGTTTCCAGGGTACAACCGCGTTCAGTGTAAGAGTAAGGGCAGATTTAAACAGGTTGTTGACCGCTGATGTATATAATAGTCCCATTACTGCTGAAAACTACGTAGGCCCTCTCGCCGGAGGCTCCTATGCGACCACTGCCATAATGGATAAAAATGATTAATATCTTGTGCATAAAGAAGCCCGACTGAAAGGATTTCCCAAACTGCGCGATGAAATTTTGTGGCTGGTAAATCTGCCGGTTGAAACTAAAAAACTCTTCCCCGAAATTGTTGATCATTACATAAATGAAGCTGAACAATATGCTTGGATGCGGCAAAAGTATTATCCCTGGCCATCGATCACAAAATACTATTTTACCGGTGGTTTTGAGTTTACAGAGGACTACCGAAAAAATGCCTCAGAACAATTTCAATTCCTAAATTTAATCCTTAATAAATTAACCGATATGCTGTATAAGGTAAAAGTTGAAGATACTCCTAATGATTTTTTTGAAAGGTTCCATAGTTCAAAAATCAGGAACAGATTGCAGGAAGCCATAGATTCCGCGCCAACTTTAAAAAAGCTGATATTTAGCCCATATGTCTTTATTAATGGGGAAAAAATGATCGGGGCGCTTAAATTAATTAATAAATTTGAAACTATAAATAGATATACAGGCATTTTAAATCCGCCCTACCTATCCCTGACGCATGGCGATTTGAATATAGGCAATATTTTGATTAATCCCTTATCTTTTTATCGCGAATATTCAGACTTGGAAATTAAGCTGGTTGACCCCAGAGGTTGGATAAATATTGAAACAAAAGAATTCATGGGGCAGGATTATATTTATGATGTGTGCAAGCTGGCTTATCATTATATGGGCGATTATGACCTGATCCGTTCCGGTATGGTTTATGCCGAGAAAGAAAACAACCTTTACGGTTTAGCATACAAAATATTAAATCCTTTTGATATTAATGATGAATTTAATACAAAAGCTGTTTTTATGTATAACTGTTTAAAAGAAGAAATGTTAAATTTTATTTTTAAAAAGCAGAATTTGCTTGGGATGGAAACTGGAATAAACTGGAAAATACGGCTTCTTTTTACTCTCGGTTCCATGATGATTTCCGATATTCCGTTCAGACTTCAAGACAATGACGGAGAATTAAAAGCAGCTACAATATTTCTAAAAGGAACTTCATTCTTAAATCTGGCTTGGCGTATGCTTGTGAAAGAAATGGAGCAGGTAAAAACCACGATACTGCCTTTATATCGGTCCATCCAGTTATTGTTGTCTAAATAATATAAATTTGATTAATGTGCTTCTGTTTATTGTATAATGTATGCATGAAAAGTCTAATCATTGTTCTTACCAGCCTGAACATTTTGTTCCTTTTTATGCATGAGTTTGAAGCTTTTTATAAGGGCGAATGGCGAATGTTCAAATTTTTACAGAAGTTTGATGATAAAACTCAGTTTCTGATTTTTTTATACGCTCACCTGCCTATTACCCTTTTTGCTTTTTATTATCTGTGGACTGTTTATAATTTTAATAATTATTTACTCTGGATAATAGTTAATATTTTGACGATTTTTCATTTGGTTATTCATCTAATAGCCCTGAAATGGCATTCCAATGTATTTAAATGCTCTCATTCTTTTATATTCATCGCCTGCACGGCAATTTGCGGGATAATAAATTTATGCTTTATGGGCTATTATTAAGAAATGAAGAAATGTCTTCCTAATCCTCTGATGGAAATACCCGGTGTCGGCAAAAGTATTGCCGCTGACCTTAATGAACTGGACATAAAAAAAGTAAGTGATCTGCGGGGGCGGAACCCTGAAGAACTTTACAAACGTCTATGCATAATTCATGGGCAGCATCTGGACAGGTGCCTGTTGTATGTTTTCAGGAATGCGGTATACTATGCCTCTACCCCAAATCCTGATCAGGATAAACTTAAATGGTGGAACTGGAAAGATTCTTAGACAGGAGACAAAATAATACAACCATGACAAAAGATTTGCATAAAGTTGCCTTATCCATTATTGAAAAAAGCGGTAAGGCGTTTATCGGTTCTGTAGACAGTGATGGTTACCCGAACATCAAAGCCATGCTCAAACCCAGAGAACAGAACGGTATAAAGGATTTTTATTTTACAACCAATACTTCTTCCATGCGTGTTACGCAGTTTCGTGCAAACCCAAAAGCTTCTTTATATTTTTATGATGGACGGTTTTTTAGAGGTGTAATGCTCATCGGTACTATGAATGTGCTGACTGATCAAGCTACCAAAGACCATATCTGGCGGGATGGCGACACCATGTATTACCAGCTGGGTGTTTCTGATCCTGATTATTGTGTCCTGAAGTTTACTGCAATAAAAGGTCGGATATATCAGAATTTTCATTCTGATGATTTCACGGTGTAATCATGCTGCAAGACTTTCCTGAATTCATGAAAAATCCGGCGAATGCCATAGACCCTGGTTCACAAAGCGCTGGCGTTACAGGGTTTGTATATGATGGAGCAGATGATAGTCAGATGGCTTTCTGGACCTGTAAGAAAGATGGTGTATCCAAAGAACATGTCCATGACTTTGATGAATATTTTGTAGTATTGGAAGGAAAATATACGCTGATAATTAATGACAAAAAAATACCTATGCTTAAAGGCGATGAATATTTTATCCCAAAAGATCTGCCACATTCAGGAGAGTTTGTTGCCGGGACCAGGACCATCCATTGTTTCGGGGGCATTAGGGCAAAAAGAAAAGCTAAATCTTCTGAGAACAACGATAAACAATTCACTGCACTGTGTGGTTTATATTGTAAGGACTGCATACCTTCAAATGAAAAGTTATTTAATACCTTGAAAGAGTTAAAATCTTTACTGGCTGATACGAAATTTGAGAATTACGTCCAGCTGAAAGTAAAAAGAGAAAAAACATTCAAAAAATACTCTGATTTTCTGCAAGTCCTCGAAGTTATGGGTAAACTCGAATGCAAAAACGGTTGCTATCATGGGCCTGTTTCTGAGCTTGGCTGCAAGTCTGATTGTCAAATTCGAATTTGTGTTCTTAAGAAAAAATATAACGGTTGTTGGGATTGTGAAGAACATGTTGAATGTGAACTTCTAAAACCGCAGAAAAAAATCCATCCGTCGTTAGATCAGAATCTGGCTAAAATTAAAAAATATGGCGTCAATAACTGGGCTTATCTCCGTGGCCCTCATTATTGCTGGTAAAGTTTCAGATGTTTTCGCTTCTCAATTGGTTACTTTATTTGCAGCAGACCTTTTATTAACATCTCTTTTTGTGACTTAGGCAACTTTTTTATTTTATATTCAAGCTTTAGTGCTTTGCTTTTTACACCTATTTTTTTTTGAAACTCTAATTGTAGCGGACCTTTGCCTTTAAGATACTTTGATGTCCTGGAAGTATTTCCATTATGTTCGGAAATTCTTCGCTGAACATCTAGTGTTATTCCTGTATATAGACTATTGTCTCTGCATCTGACCACATATAAATACCATATTCTTTTATTTTTGTTTGTTATCTTTTTCATTTAGGTATTTATATAGTGTGGTCTTCCCTATGTTAAACATTTTAAGCATATCTGCGATGGCTATATTTCTGTTCTGGTATAATTCTTTTAAGGCCTCCTTGTTGGCTGCATCTATCTTCGGAGGTCGTCCTCCGACTCTTCCTCTGGCCCGGCCGGACCTTTCGCCATAACGTTCTGTATCATAGGTTTTTCCAAGTTGTGTCAGGATTTCTGCCATTTTGTAGAGAGACTTGCCCTTTGGTTTTCTTGTATCCACATGTTCCTTTAAGGAAATTAAAACTATCTTCTTTTTTTTTAAAGTAACCAGTGTATTAACAAGATCCAGTTGAGACCGGCCCAGTCTGGATAAATCGGTTACGACAAGCTGATCTTCACTATTAAGCATTGACAACATGCTGTCGAATTGCGGTCTTCCGCTTTTTGCCCCTTTCACTATGTCCTTATAAATGTTTCCACATCCTGATCTCTGTAGTTTTTGAAGTTGATCTTCTACGGTTTTATTTTGTAAACCAATCCTGGCATAGCCAACGATCATAAGTTCGGAAACCTTTCATATGTATTATTTCGATACTTTGAATTGTGAACAAATTTATGAACACTTTAATAATACAATAGAAAACACTAAGACTCAAGCGTTTTTATTAATTAGTTAATCAGGCGACCTGTACATTAAAAAATTTCTTCACTCTGGCTTTGAGCTGTGGCAAAGTCATTTTATCTACTGTTTCTACAAATAAAACTCTGTCTCTCTTTTCAGTTTTCTTTATTTCTTTCTCCAGTTCTACCTTGGCTTCTCCGGGACCCATAATTAAAATGTGGTCAGCATCTTTTACAGCCCCTATAACTTCCTGATAGTATTGATGAAGGACACCATGTTGCTTGTGACCATATTTGCTTTCGGACGCAGAATATGATGGGCCATACCCTGCAGGCTTACGATTTCCTCCGGTGAAACCGGGATGTTTTTCAACTTTCGATCCGATAGTAAATATTTCTTCCGAATCATCTACTATAGAAACTATAATAGCCTGACTATGATCAATCCAGATACCTGTATTTTTTTTCATTTTCCTCACTCCCTCCCATATTTATTGCTCTATGGTAATTGCAGTCACCGGACATTCATCAGCAGCTTGCTGACACAAATCTTCCAATCCCTCGGGAACAGGCGTAGCATGGACAATGGCCTTCTCACCGTTCATCTCAAAAACTTCCGGACATGTCTGGGTGCATAAAACACATCCTATACACAATTCATTATCTATAACAGCTTTCATTTTTTACCTCCTAGTAACCATAAGTTTCCATTTTTTGTGCCGGCGATACCGTATTATCTGTAGGAGAAGGCTTAATTTCCTTAATGTCCTTAATGGTTATGACCCTTGTACCACCCTTAAAATTAACCTCTCCTGTAACGTCCACAATTTTCGTAATATATGGAATTAGTTGTAAGCCGGGATTTCCCTTCTTTTTATCATCGTCAACAACAACGAAGATGTTGCCTGTAAACAATTCCAATATTCCTGTCGGTTCCCCACTGGCTATACATTGCTTGTGCTCTTCACCCAATAAACCGGATTTTATGTAACAAGACAAATCAATTACTTCTCCCCTGATAGTCCTTATTTCTCCGGCAAATGTATTCATACCGAAAGTGATTATTACTAAAACAATAACTACGACAAATAACCTGATTGTTTTCATTTTTCTCCTCCTCTATCTGCCTGATAATTGCAATTTACAATATAAACATAAGAGATAGAAGCGGTCATCTCCACTTTTATCTGTCTTTTTGCCAACAGACTAATATGGAACTAACTGTTAACAATATTCTGCGGGGTTCCGGCATAAAAGGACTTGATGTTCTCCGCTGTGATATCTAAAATTCTCATAATAGCTTCCTTTGAATCAAAAGCCATGTGGGGAGTAAAAATCACATTATCCCGTTTAAACAAATTGGTCATTTTTAATCGCTCAAAAGATGAGGAGCAATCGCATTGGTCAGCCATCCTGCATTCTTCCGGGTTTGTCAAAATCTTTTCACACTCTATTACATCTATTCCGGCTCCGCTGATAATACCCTCATCCAGAGCTTTAATCATCATTTCGGTATCCACCAATCCTCCACGAGCAGTATTTATCAGTAAAGGTTTGCGCTTTATCATCTTCATGTTGTCTACATTTAATAAATGATGGGTCTGAGGTAAATAAGGAATATGCAGAGAAATAATATCGGAATTTTCCAAAATTTCACCAAGACTCACATATTTAAAATTTAAAACATCCGCCAGAAGATAATC
>JAQURL010000070.1 GCA_028715625.1 Candidatus Margulisiibacteriota bacterium
CAGGATTTGTTTTCTTTGAATTAAAGAAAGAATTAAATCATCCCCATATTTCTTTGTCTGGCTTGCCAGATAATCTTAGAAATATCGCGAGATACCGGCTTTCGGGCTGTATCGATTGAGCCTGTATAAGCAAGAGTAGTCAAATCATAGTCCTCGGTTACCCATTTTTCCAATGATGAACTGCTCTTAAAAAACCGCTCTGAATGGAAAAACCAGTCTGTTCCGCCTTTATGAAAAAAATAATTGATTCCTGTCGTCTGCAAAATATTCAACGCGGCTCCAATTGCTATTGATAAGGACGTATAAGCAAAAATATCATTGCCGGTGAGGCTGAAAGCAGGCAGCAAATTCGCTATTTGAGCCGGATTAACATCGTGAAGCTTCAGGACAGCATCAAGATATTGATAAATTTTATCTCCTGTATGATCAGTAAAACTATTCGCAAGCAAAGCACCGATCAGAAAAGTAAAAAACTTATCCTTATTCAAATTGTGTAAATACAGAAAAAGCCGCGGATAATCAAATTCTATCGGAGTTAAGTCCTTGTTCATAATATAGCTCAGCAAATCTTCGCGCAAAATATACGGGGTGTTTATACCCATTTTTTGCCTGAATTTGGAGAAAACTCCATAATCTTTACAATTTGAAGAGTTTAAACAATTATTATATGTGCCGAAGTAATCGCTTACACCTAATTTTTTAGAAATAATTCCTATGGAAACTTCAAGCGCAGTGAGATTTAACGAAGCCTCCAGACTGTATCCATGTCTTATCTGCCTGTCCACTTCTTCCACCAGATAAGTTTTTTGGGGCAAAGAAGTTTCTTTATTATAAATCCTCTGCAGATGCAAAGCGGTAGGGGTTAATTCAGTACCTATTAAGGTACCTGCTGACGTGATTATTAACGCAGGCGATGTGGCAGGTTCAGATAATGTACTGACGATTTTGTATTGCATATTTATACCTGTTTTTTTTACATTTAAGTTATCGGATAACTTTTTTAAATATTTCATGATTTCTACTAATTGCGAGTCTTAAAGGACGAGGAAGGGGTTTGATTAAACAAAACCCAATTTAGCCGAGTTATTCCAAATTTCATCCGATATATTTAATAAATAATTTAATATTAAAGGTGATTTATGCATAACAAATTAATCGGCTTAAAAAATTATCCTGACATCGTTTTAACGGACGCTATGGAAAGAGAATTAACTCAAGATTATCTGTATGCCATGCCGGGAATAAATATTTCCCTGGACACCATCGGCAAAAAGGTCAGCGGAGCCCTCACCGGCCTTTCGGAAACCTGGAAAAATTTCCGGCCATTTTCCAGAGAATACAACTTATATGACAAATGGCAGGACCGAACACCAGCGACCACAGATAATTTGGTGAAATACATTTTCCTGCTTTTTGATAATAATCCACTGCGCAAACCTCTGCCTGGTTTTTCTTTGCATAAAGAGCAGCTGGATATAAATCGAGCCGCTAAAATCATGGAAAAAATGATCTTTTCTCTTACAGAAATCAGGAAGGAACGTATTCTTTTTGTGGAAAGGTTCCGCGACATTATCTATAAGTTAACAGAGGATTCCGCTGTCTATAATAATAGCAATGATCTGGCGCTGTTTATTATTCTACTGAATAAATTTGAGGATTACTTTTTCAAAGAAATGTATCTGCCTCTGATTTTTATCAGGCTGACATCTGCCTGGTTAAAAAAACCCGACGAAAAAGAAAAAGAAATTGTGGCCAACATATTGGCAGTATGCCGACTGTTAGAAAACGAAGGTAAGATCAAAGAACTGGAAGAAAAATATATTGCCCCTGTTCTTGCTGGAACCTGCCCCTGAGCTCTCGGATAAGGATTGTTGTATTCCCGTATTCCCCTGACCCCACCTGCCTCGACGACTTGCCTAGGCGTAACTTTAGTGAAGCCGGGTGAGTTGCTCATTGACTTTAGATTTTGTAAATCATAAAATGACTATAATTAAGATTAATTCAGATGTCCGGAATAAATTGCTCTGTCATTGCGAGGAGCATTTGCGAAGAAGCCAATGACTAGAAAGTTTTAGGATAATTTGAATTAAAGAAAGGATGTTGCCATGAGTGAAAATCACAAACATCACGGTGCGTACCTGATATTAGGAGTTCTGGTCGGAGCGATCGGAGGCTTGCTTTTTGCCCCCAAAGCCGGCAAAGAAACCCGTGACTATCTGAAAAAAGCCATTACCGATTCCAAAGACATGATGGATAAAACCAAAGAGTCTGCCGAAGAACTGATCAGCAAAACCAAAGAGCAGATCGATGATATGATAGATAATGTCTCTCACAAAATTGATGAAAAAGTAAAACATCGCAAAAAAGGCGCGTAGAAAGGACTTTATATGGAATCTATAATTCAGGTGCTGACCATTATTGTAGATGTTTTAATCATTGTCTTTTTTCTGCTGTTGATTATTTTGATAGCCAGGCTCGTGTCCGCGGCAAAAAAAATATCCAAATTCGCCGGTAATATGTCCGATATTCATTTCTGGATTTCTTTACTGACCAAAGCACCCAGGCATTTCTGTAAAAAAAAAGATAAATGCTAAGCTCAGCAGAGATTCGTAAACGTTTTTTAAAATTTTTCGCTGACAATGATCATTCAGTTCAGAAAAGCGCTTCGCTGGTCCCGGAAGACCGCACAGTACTGCTGACCATTGCCGGAATGCTACCCTTCAAGCCCTATTTTCTGGGCCAGAAACCCGCGCCTTTCAAGCGGGCCACTACCGTTCAAAAATGTATTCGTACTAATGATATAGATAATGTAGGCCGCACACCCAGGCACCATACATTTTTTGAAATGCTGGGCAACTTTTCTTTTGGCGACTACTTCAAAAAGGACGCGATCATCTTTGCCTGGAAATTCCTGACAGAGGAAATGAAGATACCTAAAGACAAGCTGCATATTTCCGTTTACAAGGAAGACGATGAAGCTGCCGAACTCTGGGCTGAACACGCGGCGATTCCCAAAAACAGGATTTACCGGCTGGATAAAAATAATAATTTTTGGGAATCAGGGCCAACCGGGCCTTGCGGACCATGTTCGGAAATTTATTATGATAACGGCCCGGATGCCGAATGCGAGGATCCGGGGGATTGCGCGCCAGGCTGCGACTGTAACCGTTATGTGGAAATCTGGAACCTGGTCTTTATGCAATATAACAAAGACGAAAACGGCAAGCTCACGCCTCTGCCCAAAAAAAATATCGATACGGGTATGGGCCTGGAGCGTATCACTTCTGTGATGCAAAATGTGAAGTCCAATTTTGAAACAGACTTATTTACGCCTATTCTGAATAAAATAAAAACTTATACCAAAGAAAGCAATAAAGTATCGCTGTACGTTATCGCGGACCATATCCGCGCTTCCACCTTTATGATAGGTGACGGGATTTTTCCCGGCAATGACGGCCGGGGCTATATTCTGAAAAAAATATTGCGCAGGGCTATACGCCACGGGAGGATATTAAATATCAAAACCAATTTTCTGGCCGGCCTGGCCGAAACTGTTATCAGCGAATATGGTTCTTTTTATACCGAACTTCAGACAAATAAACAGCTCATTCTGGATATTATCGAAACCGAGGAAAGCAATTTTTCCAAAACTCTGGATTTTGGTTTGAATCTGCTTGGCCAGATCATAGCTGATAAGAAAAAAATAAACGGCGAAGACGCTTTCAAGCTTTTTGATACTTATGGCTTTCCTCTGGAACTTACCCAGGAAATCGCCAGAGAAAAAAATGTTACGGTAGATGTGGAAGGTTTTAACAAACTTATGGAGGAGCAAAAAGAACGTGCCCGTTCCAGCGCTGTATTTTATAGCAGCGAGGAAGACAAGCCCATCGGTGGCGAAGCGATAATCGCCAAAACCGAACAGGACCGCATCGAAATGGCGCGTCATCACAGCGCGACCCATTTACTGCAAGCCGCGTTACGCGATGTGCTGGGCACTCATGTTACCCAGTCGGGCTCGCTGGTTTCTCCGGAAAGACTGCGTTTTGACTTTACCCATCCCAAAGCTCTTACACCGGAACAAATTTCCGAAGTGGAAAAGCTGGTTAACTATAAAATAATGCATAATCTGCCCGTGGATATTTGCGAAAAGAGCTATGACGAAGCTCTGGCCGAAGGAGCCATGGCCCTGTTTACAGAAAAATATGAAAAAAAAGTACGTGTGGTCAGTATGGGCGATTTTTCCAAAGAGCTTTGCGGAGGAACGCATGTGCAGCGCACAGGTGATATCGGGCTGTTTAAAATTATCAGCGAAGGCGCCATAAGCAGCGGAGTAAGACGCATAGAAGCTATCACCGGCAGCTACGCCTTGAGTTATGTAAACCAGAAAATGCAGGTGGTGGATACTCTTTCTCAGGATTACAAAATAAATCATCAGGAAATTGTGCAGAAAGTTAAAACTCTGGCCGAAGAAAATAACCAGCTTCTAAAAAAATCTCTGGAACTGCAAAACCAGATCATCATCAACAAGCTGGAGAATCTGAAGCCGGAAAAAATTAAAAATCAGGATATATATATTGCTGAACTGGAAACAGGAGCAGACATAAATATTGATGCCAAAAAACTTATGGAAAGCCTGCATCAGAAGCTGGGCCATATACTTTGTTTGTTCATAAAAAACAAAGATGAACAAAAAGTTTCGGTATTTATAAAAATTGATCCGGCATTGGTGAACACATACAAGCTTCATGCCGGGAACATGATAAAAGAACTGTCGCAGATACTGGAAGGCAATGGCGGAGGTAAACCGGACTTTGCTCAGGGCGGAGGTAAAAATTTGGAAAAAATACCGCAGGCCATAACCAAACTTAAAGATTTAATTCTGGAAAAATTATCAGTCTAAAAATATGAAAAAATCAAACTCTCGTGTTCACGTCACCCTTCGTCAAGCTCAGGGTGACATATAAACCCATGAAAATAATCGGACTGGATTTCGGCACCAAATATATAGGCATAAGTATCTCCGATATGCAGCAAAAAATGGCTTTCCCCAGAGGCAAAGCCGAGCAAAATAAATTGATACCCGAAGTTAAAAAATTGATTCTGGAAGAAGATGTGGAGCTTGTAGTTTTGGGCAAGCCTACGAACCTGAAAGGTCAAAACACTGCCATGACCAATCAGGTGGAGGAATTCAAAGCCAGTCTGGAAAAACAAATTTCCGTGCCCGTGCAGTTTTATGATGAGAGACTTACTTCCAAAATTGTGGACCGCTCTCTGTCCAGCATGAATGTGAACACCAGAAAAAGGAGGGAACTTAAGGATACTCTGGAAGCTACCCAGATTTTACAGTCTTTTTTAGATCAAAAAAATGCGCGAAAATAAATTTCTGATAATACTATTGCTGTTGCTTTCTTTCAGTCTGGCCGATGAGGTTACCATCCTTATCCCCAAAGGCGTTTCTACAGCGAAAATTTCTCACATCCTTAAGGAACACAAAATTATCCGCAGTACTTTATGGTTCAGAATAAAAGTCAAACTGCAAAAGACCAAACCGGTGTTTTACTCCGGGCTTTTTCGTCTGGACAAAAAAGTAAGCACAGGCAAAATTATCCGGGAACTGCAGGACAAAAACAGACTGGTTTATGTAAAAATCACTATTCCCGAAGGATATAATATTTATCAGATCGACAAATTGCTCAGCAGTAAAGACCTGATCACTGCTAATGCTTTTATTGAATATTTTTCAAATACTGAAAATATAAAACATTTACGTGATGAATTTCCTTATCTTACTGATAAAGACAAAATAAAAAGCCCGGAAGGTTTACTGTTTCCAGATACTTATTTCTTTGATTTCTATACACCCCTGCAAAAAATAGCAGATACCATGCTGGATAATTTCAAAACCAAAATGGTCCCGGTTTATGAAGAATATCTGAACCTGCGAAAAAATTCGCGCCACAGATATTCTTACCGCGAAGACCGCGTTTTTTCATTTTACGAACTGCTAACCCTGGCTTCCATTATCGAAAACGAAGCTAAAGAAGATGAAGAAAGACCGGTGATTGCTTCGGTTTACATTAACCGCCTGAAACGGCATCAGGCACTGGGCTCTTGTCCTACAGTAGAATATGCCCGCTACAATCTGGGACTGCCTCATGCTGAAAATTTAAGTTTTGAGGATTTGCGTATTCCAAGCGAATATAATACCTATCTGCATGCCGGCCTGCCTCCATCCCCTATTTCCAACCCGGGGATCAAGTCTTTCAAGGCAGCTTTATATCCTGTGAGTACAGACTATTATTTCTTTGTTTCTTTAAAAAACGGCACCCATCATTTTTCCAAAACAGCCAGGGAACATGAGCAGTGGGTAAATAAAATCAACCGAGAAGCTTCTTTGCCTGCGCCAAAACCCGGTCAACGCTGATCTCGTTTATACAGCGATAATTTTTACAGGCTTTCATTCGGCCCAGTTTATTGCAGGGAGCGCATTCGATATCTATCTTCACAACATTTTCCAGATTGTGAAAAGCATGCCACTGATTAGGGTCTGACATGCCAAAAATACCTATCACCGGAATACCCGTGTACCCTGCCAGATGCATTATGCCATTATCATTAGCAATCAGCAATGACAATGATTCCAGGTCGTAGGCCAGCTGTGGTATGGTCTTTCCTGTAATTAACTCTGCTTTATCGGCCAGTTGTTCCCGAAAAAAATCAGAGGGTTCATTTTCAGGCAGATAAATCTTAATCCTGAAAGCCGGATATTGTTTCTTTAAAACTTTGACAAGTTCCACGAACTTTTCCTGTGGCCAGATTTTTTGCGGCCATTTGGACAAAGGGTGGATACCGAGTATCTTGTCAGGTTTGGTTTGTCTTCTTTCAGGAAGCTTGAAAACTGCGGCTGGAAAAACTTCATTGATCAAGGCAAAAAAATTCAATGATTCATGGCGGTTAAGGTCGTAAAACACCGAATGGTCGTATAAATTCTTTCTATTGGTTCCCGGTACATCAAAGCCGAAGGTAAAAGCTTTGGCAAACATTTTGGAAAGAAAAGCAGTAAAATAGGAAAACTGTTCCAGGTCTATTACCGCGTCATATTCCGACCGATGCTCCCTGGCAAAATTCATTAATTTCAGAAGCGGTTTCATACCGCGGTAACTTGAAAACCTTATTAATTTTAAGCGCGGATAATCCCCAAGAAGTTTATATACTTCAGCGTTCACATCCCAGGCCAGGATATCTATTCTTGCCTGCGGATAGGCTTTTAATATGGCTTCCAGAGACGGTAGCAGAAGAATCGTGTCGCCGATAGCCCCCAGACGTATCAGCAGTATACGGTTCAGTTTAAAATTAAGCTGACGGTGTTCACGGTCTTTCGGCCATATCCTTACAAACCATTTCAAAAAGTTTTGGTCCAGCCATTTTAACATTATGAAAACACCACAGTTTTGCCGTTAAAGTCTACTTTAATTTCCTGCCCGGCGCTAATTTCTCCTGCCAAAAGCTTTATAGCCAAAGCATCCTGAACCTCTTTAATGATAGCCCTTTTCAAGGGTCTGGCTCCGAATACCGGATCATACCCCACCTCTGCCAGATGGCCGATCAATTTGTCAGTGCAGGTTATTTTTATATCTTTGGTTAACATCCTGTTTTTTAAAATTTCCAGCTGCAAGGCTACTATTTGCTTCAATTCTTCAGGCGACAGACTGGTAAAGACAATGATCTCGTCTATCCTGTTCAAAAATTCAGGTTTAAAGTGAACCTTGAGCCTGTCCACAACCTGTTCTTTTACCTCGCTAACATCTTTGGCCTGCAGTATCAGGTCCGAACCGACATTGGAAGTCATAATAATCATAGTGTTCTTGAAATCCACAGTACGGCCCTGCCCGTCGGTCAGCCGGCCGTCATCCAGAATTTGCAATAAAATATTAAAAACATCCGTATGCGCTTTTTCTATTTCATCAAAAAGTATAACAGAAAACGGTCTTCGTCTTACGGATTCGGTAAGCTGTCCGCCTTCGTCATAACCGACATAGCCGGGTGGCGCACCTATCAGCCTGGCTACAGAATGTTTTTCCATATATTCGCTCATATCAATTCTGATCATAGCCTGCTCGTTATCAAACATAAATTCGGCCAGAGCCTTGGCCAGCTCAGTTTTACCCACACCGGTCGGGCCGAGAAACATAAACGTGCCAATGGGTTTATTGGGGTCTCCGATACCGGCCCGCGAACGACGAACCGCATTAGCCACGGCCTGTATAGCTTCTTTCTGCCCTATCACCCGTTTAGCCAGGTTTTCTTCCATATGTACCAGTTTTTTGGTTTCGCTTTCCATCATTCGTGCTACAGGAATTCCGGTCCATTTGGAAACTATTTCAGCTATATCTTCGTCATCCACTTCTTCCTTGAGCATTTTTTTATCTTTTTGCAGATCCTGCAGTTTTTTATTAGCTGCTTCCAGCTTTTTCTGCAAACTTACTATTTCTCCGTAACGAATTTTAGAAACAGTTTCCAGGTTGCCGAGCCGTTCTTCTTTCTGGGCTTTATTTCCGGCTTCCTCAATAGCTTTTTTGGTTTCACTTATTTCATTTATAATCTCTTTTTCCCTTATCCAGTGGGCCTTCAAAACATTCTTTTTTTCATTCAACTCCTGTATCTCTTCCACTATCCTGGTCAGCCGCTCTTTGGATTTCTGGTCCTTTTCTTTTTTCAGAGCTTGCCTTTCTATTTCCAGCTGTACACCTTTTCTTTCCAGAATATCAATTTCCTGAGGCATGCTGTCTATCTCTATACGCAGTCTGGATGCAGCCTCATCAATTAAATCTATGGCTTTGTCCGGCAAAAACCTGTCGGATATATAACGATTGGAAAGATACGCCGCGGCTACAATTGCCGAGTCCTGAATACGAATACCGTGATGCACTTCATATTTTTCTTTCAGGCCACGCAAAATGGCAATAGTATCATCTATATTCGGTTCGGCAATAAACACCGGCTGGAAACGTCTTTCCAAAGCAGCATCTTTTTCTATATGTTTTCTGTACTCATCAAGGGTAGTGGCGCCAATGGCCCGCAAGGTCCCCCGGGCCAGCGCCGGCTTGAGCATATTGGAAGCATCCATCGCGCCTTCGGCTGCTCCGGCTCCCACAATCGTATGCAATTCATCTATAAAAAGGATAACAGAGCCGCTGGCCTTTTCCACTTCCTTGAGCAGAGCCTTGAGCCGCTCCTCAAATTCGCCGCGGTATTTGGCCCCGGCCACCAAAGCGCCCATATCCAGGGCTTCAATATGTTTATTCTTTAGAACTTCAGGCACATCACCATTTACAATGCGCTGGGCAAGGCCTTCCACCACTGCGGTTTTACCGACACCCGGTTCACCGATAAGTACCGGATTGTTTTTGGTTCGTCGGGAAAGTACCTGTATAACTCTGCGGATTTCGTCATCTCTGCCGATAACCGGGTCCAGCTTGCCGCTGCGCGCCAGTTCATTTAAGTCTTTGCAGTATTTTTTCAGGGCTTGAAAACTTTCTTCCTGGTTTTGTTCGGTTATTCGTTCCGTGCCCCTTAAGTCCTGCATTATTTTCAATACATCTTCTTTGGAAATATTATTGGCTTTCAATACGGGTCTTACTTCACAATTTACCTCCAGCATTGCTAAAAGCAAATGTTCACTAGTTATATACTCGTCTTTCAAGCGATCAGCTTCTTTCTGCGCTTCCTTAAAAACCAAACCCAATTCGTTGCTCATATACTGCTGCGCAACCCCGGAAACTTTGGTCAGTTTATTTATAGCCCTATCCAGTTCCGCGAGCACATCTTCTTTTCGGGCACCCAGCTTTTCTATAATCTGTGTAATGATACTGTCTTCAATTGTGAGCATGGAATTAAGTACATGCAGGCTGGTTACTTCCTGCTGATCATTATTTGAAGCCAGCTCAAAAGCTTTTTCCACAACCTGCTGAGCTTTTAAGGTAAATTTATTTAAGTTAACCATAAGACACCCTCCTTGATAATTTTAGCACATTGAATATGTGCAATACTATTACCAAAATTACTTGAACCGAATTAATATTCGGTCCAATTACTCAATGCTGAAGGCTCGGAGCTTGGGGCTTTGGGCACAAGGAAGATATATAAAAAGTCATACCGCACCAGATGCGGGACCTACCTGTTAGCCACAGACCCCGGATTAAATCCGGGGTGATATTCATTTAATATGATGGAATTGTCTATTTTTTAGACAGTTTTAAAATGTCAGAAAGGAAAACGAACTCGTAGCCTTCTTCAGCCATACGCGGCATTTCCGAGACCAGAGTTTCCAGCGTTTTTTCTCTGGTAATGTGCCCGATAACTACTACATAACCGTTTTTTGAAGCCAGCCTTCTGGCTTTGGCCAACTGGTTCTCGATATATTCTTCGGTAGCAGTGCCATCCAGAAAAACTTCGTTATACAGGGCAGGCATTTTTTTCTTTTTGGCAAGCTCATAACCCACTGTCGCTGCTGTGGTCATACTGTCCAAAAAATAAAGTTCCCTGCTTTTACCCCAGTTCAAAACTGTATTCATAATATTTTTTGATGAAGTTATTGCGGAACCCATATGGTTATTGAACCCTACCACTATACCGCTGCCCTCCAGAGAATCCAGAGCACTGTCCAGTTGCTTGATCATTTGTTTGGCGGTCTGCTTTGTTTCAAGTATATATGGGTAACGACGGGGATGTTCAATATATCTGCTTTCCTGATCTTCTTTCCTAATGATCGGCTGCATGGGCATATGCAGCAGAATTTCATATCTGCCATCCTGCGCATATTCCTTTACCAGCATCCGGCTGTCTTTCATGCCGGGGATTATCGCCAGGTTAAGCTTGTATGGTATTTTATCCAGCAGGTTATAATCTACGGTTTTTATTCCCAGATCATCAAGCACAATGGCGATTTTCGGAAATACGGGTGTTTCCACTTTGTTAATATTTTTGCGCACTGTATTTGTCTGTATTGTGGCGGTTGAGATTTGCTGATTATTTTTTTCGGATTTGTTCGAGGCGGGATAATTGGGGTTGGGTTCTAAAAATTTCTCAATATTACTTTGCAATTGCAAATAACGAATACCGATAAAAAAAACGTTAACTAAAATTATGCCGAAAACAATCCAGCCCCATTTGAATTTCATTGAGATTTGATAATTTTTATGGCTTGCTGCAGCTGATAATCCTTGTCTGTAGAATATACATAAGTACCCTGTTGTATGGCCTTAATGTCTTCTGACGGTACTTCTATCTGCACGTTGGGCATAATACCTACATTATGAATATTGTCGCCGTTAGGAGTAAGATATTTAGCTATAGTCAGCAGTATGGCCGAACCGTCATTTAAAGGTATAATGTTCTGAACAGAAGCTTTGCCGAAACTATGCGTACCAACTATTTTGCCCCTTTTATAATCCTTGATAGCTCCGGCCAGTATTTCCGAAGCAGAAGCTGAAGCCCCGTTAATAATGACGATCATCGGTCCGTCAAAAATTTTTTTATCCGGCAATACAGGTATTCCCAGTTTGCTTCCGTTGCGGTCAAGGGTATAAACCACTATGCCGTCATCCAGGAATAAACTGGCGATACCCTGAGCGTTAGATAACAATCCGCCGCCGTTATTCCTAAGGTCCAGGATCAGGCTTTTCATCCCTTTTTTCTTCAAAAGTTTAAGAGCATCGGCCACTTCTCTGGTAGCTTCCTTGCTCTCAAAACTGATAAGTCTCAGATAGCCTATGTTGCCGGTTATGATCTGACTGTCATCTATATTTTTTATCTCGATCTTTTCACGCTGCATGGTGTAGACGATGTTATCTGTAACAGTATCCCTTTTAATGGTGATTGAAACCTTTGACCCTTCAGGACCCCTGATCTTGGAAACCGCTTCTTCCAGTGAAATCTTATTTGTAGTTTCATTGTTAATAGATACAATCACGTCCATAGACTTAAGTCCGGCGCGATCGGCTGGTGTTCCGGGGATTGGTGTAATAACGGTTAACTTGTCATTCTTCATCCCGATATGTACGCCTATGCCGTAAAAATTACCCTGCAAATTTACTTTCATTTCGCTGTATTTAGATGGTTCCAGAAAACGGGAATAAGGATCATTCAGGGATTCCAGCATTCCTTTAATGGCACCATAGGAAAGGTCTCTGTCCTGTATATTACTTTCCACATAATTATTCTGGATAATGTCATAAACCTGTAAGGTCTGCAGTTTCCAATTAGTTCCATGAGAAAAACTTAAAGAAAATAAACAAAGGATAAAAAGTTTTTTAATATTTTTAAAATTATTCATAATAATTTGCAAAACAACCTCATCATCTTAAAATTTTTTTATTTTTTTGGCAAATAGTTTATTGGATTTTTCTCTTTGCCGTCTATACGCACCTCAAAATGCAGGTGCGAACCGGTTGATAAACCCGTAGAACCGACCAGCCCGATAATTTGGCCTTTCTTCACAGCCACTGATTTTTTAACGAAATATTGTGACAAATGCGCGTAAAGAGTTGTAGTCATGGCCCCGTGATCGATAATTATTGTTTTACCATATCCACCCCAGTTGCCGGAGAACATTACCACACCATCATCAACAGCGAATACAGGACGACCCGTAGGTGAACCTATATCAATTCCGGTATGAAAAGATTTTACCTTGAAAATCGGGTGAACGCGCTCTCCGAAATCGGAAGTTATTTCACCGAGCACCGGCCAGATAAATCTGCCGTCACCTATGCGTGACTGATTCTGCGACTGACGCTGCATTTTGCTTATCAGTTTCTCAAGTTCCTGCGAGTCCTGCTCCAACTGATGAATTCTTTTCTCATATTCATTTTTCTGTACCATCAGGTCTTTGTACAAGACCTCATGCTTATTTTTATTCTTTTGTATTTGATCTTTAAGGATACCGATATATTCTTCTTTATCTTTTAAAAAACTCAGTTTATCATTTAATTTGGCCTGTTTTGTCATTAAGTGTTCTTTTCTTTCCCTGATATC
>JAQURL010000071.1 GCA_028715625.1 Candidatus Margulisiibacteriota bacterium
TCCTCATTCAGAAGGGTTACGATTGCTTCGTCTTGTGTTATATAGATACTAACGTTGTATTCTGAGGTAATACCTGTTCCCCCAAATTTTTTATCTTTTCTTCCCTAATAAAAAATTATACCAAGAAGATTCAACAGATGTCTTTATTTTCATAAGAATAAATCCAAAAACTATGCCTACGTTATCTGCTACAAAATCAGCAAACGAACAATCCCTGTTTGGCACAAAAAGCTGGTGGATTTCGTCGCTGGCCGCAAAAAAAGTCATAAAAACAAAAGCTTTATAGCGCACTGACTGCCCAAAACCCCAGCCAGCGTAAATTAAACCGGCAAGAATAAAGTACTCGAAGCAATGTAAAATTTTGTCAGTATACTGGAAATCGGAAATCCTGGGTAACGCCGGCTGACTGGATAAATAAATAATAAGACCCAGATAAAGTATGGCCAGGCTTTTTCTAATTAATTCCGGTTTTCCCGTTTTCATAAACCAAACTTCCTTCCCCCACTTTATAAATCAGGTTGTATTCATCAAATAACTTGTATAAATACTTGTATTGCCGGACAGGATTTTCCCCAAGATTAATGATACCGGTAAAAATTCCATCTCCCTGCAGTATGTCAGCTCCTTCTCCATCATCAACCAGTAAAACAGTATTGCGGCCCTTTTCCTGTTTTAGCTGGAATTCCACAAACAGGGTTTTCTTAAGCTTGTCCGGATTACACTCAATAACAAATACATTCCCGGTCAAATTTTTTATAATAATTTCAGAAGAATTTTCTTGATTTTGAGTTAAATGCATTTTTTTGACCAGCGGCAATTCAATTTGATAATCTTTTTTTATTCTTGCATAAATTTTGTCTATTCTGGCTGTAAGATAAACCAATTCGCCTCTGGTAACAGGTTTATTCAGATTGAAGTTGTCTTCTGCCACCCAGGCCGGAGGTAAATACCCACTCGCAGCCAGGAAGGAAAACCATCTGTGTTCGCTGTTATCCGTAAGCAAATCCGAATAAAAAGTATGAGTTTCTTCGCCTGCATATTTATAGAATTTCTTTAACATTTCCAATACTTCTTCCCGTGTCACAATTCTATTCGGTGCAAATTCCGAAGCATTAACGGGATACATCAGATTATAGTTTAGGGCCAGTTGAATATAGGAGTATGCCCAATGAGCGGGCAACAAATCCTGAAAATGATAAGTATTGTTATAATTGGTAACAGGATTTATATCTTTGAGCATTAAAAGCAGTCTGGCCATTTCCGCCCTTCTTACATAGTATCTGGGCCGGAAAAAATCCGTACCGTAATAGCCGGGAAAAAACTGCATGGTTGTCAATATCTCTATTTCCCGTTGGTATTCATAACCCTTGATGTCGGGAAAAGTTTCCAGTGATACAACTTTTACTTTCTTTTCCGTTTTGTCTTTCTCATTCTCGGCCACAAAATTAAGCATTCGAAAACCTGGTTCTGAAAATTTAAACTTCAGTCGAAAAAGGCCGTCCTGCATTTCAACTTTATAATTATTTACATACAGTTTATCGGTATGCAGGGCCTCGCCCAAAATGTTTATTTCTTTGTAAGCTATAATCGGATCTTCTTCCATAGGAGAAATAATCTTGATTATCGGAAGCTGCGCCAGACTGACTGAATAAAAAGCAAAAAAAATAATCCATTTGCGCATTACGATATTGTAAAGGTTCACTCCGGTTATTTCAATAGAACAACAATTGGCTGGACTAGTTCAAAAGCACGGCATTATTGTCTTCAATCAGCAGAATAAAGTCTTTTTTCAATGTTATCTTTTCCTGCTTGTTATGGTCTTTATAATCATAAAGGGTAACATCACCTTTGGGAATAACCGATAAATAGTCCGCATGCTTGTCCAGGCACATAACTTCACCGTCTATGGCCCTGCACTTCAAGCCATAGATATCGCCCTCATAGATAAGTTGTTCGGCGCCAATGATTTTTAAATGCATTATTCCAAAGCTACCTCTTCTATAGCACCCTTCATCATAAAATTCTGTTCCGGAACATCATCCATTTCTCCCATCAGGATCTTTTTGAACCCTTTTATACTATCCGCCAAGGGAACAAACACTCCTTTGAGACCTGTAAAATTTTCCGACACATGGAAAGGTTGTGACAAGAAATTACGTATCTTTCTGGCTCTGTTTACAATTACTCTATCTTCTTCGGGTAATTCGCTAACACCCAGAATCGCTATAATATCCTGTAGTTCATTGTACCTCTGCAATACTTTTTTAATATTTTGAGCCACATAATAGTGCTCTTCGCCAACTATATCCGGAGCCAGTATCCTCGAAGAAGAGGCTAGCGGGTCTATTGCCGGATAAATACCCATTTCCACGATTTTTCTGGAAAGAACTGTTACCGAATCCAGATGGCTGAAAGTAATTGCCGCTGCAGGATCGGTAAAATCGTCCGCAGGAACATATACCGCCTGGATAGAAGTAATATAACCGTTTTTGGTGGAAGCAATTCGTTCTTCCAGTCGTCCCATTTCAATATCCAGTGTGGGCTGATAACCTACAGCTGACGGAATACGACCGAGCAGAGTCGAGATTTCAGACCCTGCCTGAACAAAACGGAAAATATTATCAATAAAAAAAAGCACATCCTGTTTGGCCACGTCTCTGAAATATTCAGCCTGAGCCAAAGCGGACTGAGCAACAATCAGTCGAGAACCGGGCAAATCACCCATCTGGCCGAAAACCAGCACGGTCTTATCGATAACTCCGGTGTTTTTCATTTCCAGCCATAAGTCATTTCCTTCACGAGTTCTTTCTCCGACGCCTGCAAAAATTGAAATACCGCCATGATGTTTGGCCATGTTATGTATCATTTCCATGATAATTACTGTCTTGCCTACACCTGCTCCTCCGAATAATCCGGTTTTGCCTCCCTTTACATAAGGGCACAATAAATCAATGGCTTTTATGCCCGTTTCATACAGTTCATCTTTAAATTCCAGTTCTTCAAATTTCGGTGTGGCTCTTCTTGCGCTGTAATACTGAATTTCACCCTTTAGCGCTTCTCCTCCGTCAATCAGGTCACCCCAGGAGTTGAACATACGGCCAAGAATTTCACGACCTACGGGAACTTGTAAGGGTTGGCCGGTGTCTATAGCATTCATGCCTCTGGCCAAACCGTCAGTTGATTGCAATGAAACAGCCTTAACCACTCCACCTTCTGTTTGCAAAGCAATTTCTGCGATAATTTCCTTGTCCAGACCTGTTTGCATATCTTTAAGTTTTATCTTCAAAGCATTACGAATATCCGGAATACGGTCCGGAGGGAACTTTACATCTATTATTGGTCCTATCACCTGAACTATTTTACCTGTACTTTCCATCTTTATTTTCATCTCCTCTCGGTCATGTTTTGCAGGACTTTATAAGCTGAAATTATTTCGCTCAGTTCCTGAGTAATTTTTAGTTGTCTGGCTTTATACATTTCCATGGACACTTCTTCTTTTAGTTTTTCCGCGTTCTCTACCGCGTTCTTCATCATCAGCAGCTTGGATGCCGTTTCACCGGTAAAATTCTGGGCGAAAAGGTAGAACAAACGGGCACGAACATATTTCTCCAGTATGAACTCATCCAGCTTCTCGTTATTCATATCGATAAAAGCCGAAACATTGCGATATACTTCTTCGTGAGCCGGAAAAAAATCAACAATTTTCGGTATCTGCACAAACATATTGTTATATTTGTTTACAATTACCTTTACGTCCCAGGGAAAATCATTTTCTTTAAGCAAATTAAAAATCTTGTCAGTAATACTTTCCGTAGGAACTTTGTTGGCACCTTCACAAAAAAGTTTTACTTTTACTCCCAGCTTTTCAGCATAATTTTTGCCTCTGGACCCAACAAGAATAATGTTTGGGGTCTTTTTGTTTTTATTAAATAACGGAAGTATCTGGGGATTAAAATTTCCACTAAAACCTTTCTCAGCAAAAAAGACAATAAGCCAGGGCTCACTCTTCTGTCTGCTTTTCTTTTTGTCTATTTCTCTGGTAAAAAGCAACCTGTCATAATAGGACTGAACTTTTCTGCGGTAATACAATAATTTCTGAGTCCTGCCAATGATTATTGTAGTAATAATCTGCATTGCGTCCGTTATTTCGTAAACGGCCGTAATGTTATTACGTCTTTGTTTTAAGGTTAACAGGTCGCTCATGCTATTTCTTCAAGACATTTAGTGATAGTTTCTGACAGCTGAGGGATTATACTATCATCAATATTTTTGTCTTTCTCAATTTTTTCGTAAAGCTCAGGTGCAGTTCTCTTAAAATGCGGAATAAGTTCTGTCCGCACTCGTTCGATATTGATTAACGGGGTTTTATCCAAAAATCCATTAATTGCCGTATACAGTGTAATCAACTGGTCGATAACGTATAACGGTTTATGCTGCTTTTGCTTTAACACCTCAATCAGCACCTTACCTCTGGTCAGCTGTTGCAATGTTTTTTCATCCAAATCGGATGCAAACAGTGAAAACTTTTCTTTTTCACGAAATTGGGCAAGCGTAAGTCGCAAAAGGCCGGCTACCTTTTTCATGCCCTTTATCTGCGCGGCTCCACCTACGCGGGATACTGAAACTCCCGGATTAATTGCCGGCCTAACATTTGAGTTAAACAGTTCCGTTGTAAAAAATATCTGGCCATCTGTAATGGATATGACATTTGTGGGAATATACGATGAAATATCTCCGCTTTGAGTTTCTACAATCGGCAGTGCGGTCATTGAGCCGCTTCCCAGCGCATCATTAAGCTGCGCTGCCCTTTCCAGCAGTCTGGAATGAACATAAAATATGTCGCCCGGATAAGCCTCACGACCTGGCGGTCTTTTCAGTAATAATGAAATATTACGATAAGCATGCGCGTGTTTGGTCAGGTCATCATAGATAATCAGTGTCCTGCGTCCCTTGCGCATAAAATACTCAGCTATGGCGCAACCGGCATAAGGGGCATAAAACTGAGTAGCTGACGGTTCGGATGCAGGCGCGTTTACAATAATTGTATTCTTTAAGGCATCATATTCCTGCAAGGTCTTCTTTACCTTGGCCACAGTAGTATTTTTCTGACCGATAGCTACATAAATATTTATTACATCTTTATCTTTCTGATTAATGATAGTATCGATAGCCAGAGTAGTCTTTCCTGTCTGTCTGTCACCGATAATAAGCTCGCGTTGTCCGTGGCCGATTGGCACAGTAGCGTCGATAACCATATAACCGGTTTGCAGGGGTACATCTACAGGCTTTCTATCAATTACGCCAGGAGGCTGGGTTTCCAGAGGAACATGATCTTTGCAGTCAATCGCGTCCATTCCGTCTAAAGGTTGTCCAAGTGGGTCTATTACTCGCCCCAGGAGCTCATCTCCTACAGGAACCTCAATTATACGGCCGGTACGGCGTACCGCATGACCTTCTTTAACCAAAACGTGACGTTCCAGTATTACCGCAACAATTTCTTCCATTTCCAAATTAAATACAACTCCGAAAACATCTTCTCCAAAATCAAGCATTTCTCCCAGAAGCGCATTTGGTAAACCGCCGATCCTGGCTATTCCGTCTCCGCTGTCCAGAACGATACCGATTTCCTCATTTGTTATTTCTTCCTGGCAAAATCTTAATTGCTCAACTATTTCATCTACCAAATTTATTTTATTTTCTATGTTTTTATCCAGCATCATGCCACCTTCCCCTGAACAATTAATTCTTTAATTTTATTCAGTTTCTTTTTTACACTAAGATCCAGCTCGCCACTGTACCAGCGCAACTTTAGTCCACCTATCAATGTTGGGTCCTCTTTAAAAATAAAGCCCACCTTTTTTTTGTATAAATATCTTAAACTTAAATTGTAAATTTCCAGATCCTTTTCATTTAAAGGAAATCTGGAAATTATTTCAACCAGAATCAAATTTTTCTCATCGGCAAAATAATATTTCAAAATATTAATAAAATATCCCAAACGATGAAAAAGTTTGGTTTCCATTAGAAAAAACAAAACTGCTATAGTGAACTGCGAGGGAATAAACGGCAAGGTATTCAGGTATTTTAGCAATATTTGTTTTCTTTTAACAATATTTACCGTATTGTTTTCCAGATAAAACTTTATTTCGTAGCTGGTATTCAAAAGGCTCCAGCGAATTTGATACAATTCGTTAAAAATCTTTATAACATCTTCTACGCTTAAAAGTTTATTAAAATTATCAAAATCAAAATCACGAAATACTTTGTGTTTCATGTATGATGTTTACCCTCTTCTCTGTTTCTAAAATTATTTTTTTATCCAGGTCCTTGTCGATTACATTGCAGAGAATATTTTCAACCGCTTCTATAACAACCTTCGAAATCTTTTGACGAACATCTGTGTAAGCCTGTTTTTTTTCGCGTTGAATTTCCTGTCTTGCCTGTTCCATCATTTCGTTGGCTTCATTATAAGCTTTCTCAATGATTTCCTCCCTAATTCTTTTACTGTCTAAGCGCGCATCTTCCAGAAGCTTGTTCCTTCTTTCACTTGCCTTCTCACTTTCCTGTTTCATCTTTTCCACGAGGTTTGCTACTTCCTCGTTACGTTCATTATAGGTCTTAAGAAGTTCTTCAATCTTTTTTCTTCTGTTATCGATAAACAAGCTTAATTTTGGCCAAACCACATACTTAATAACAAAAAGCATTACGACAAATGCCGTAACATTAAAGATAATAAGCTTTATATTCAGAGATTCTTCCATAGATAGTTATTCCTTTATTATTTCGAAATTAATATAAAGCTCAATACAAGTGTATAAAGAATAGCCGCTTCCACAAAGGCTATACCTATAAACATTGTAGTTCTGACAACGTTTATGTGTTCTGGTTGACGCACCATTGATTCAATGGCTTTTGCTACCAGAATTCCCATGCCCAGAGCTCCTCCTAATGAAGCGAATCCCATACCCAATACCGCACCGAAATGACTCAATCCTATACTTAATGCTGCTGCTTGATCCATAATATCCTTCCTTTCTCTAAAAAAATATTTTATTACAATACTTTATTCTAAAAACCCTCCTTTTTGCTAATGATTTCCTATATAAATGCTATCGGTTATATAAATTGCAGACAAATATGCAAAAATAAACGCCTGAATTAAACAAACAAATAATTCGAAAAGCATCATTACCATGGCCATCGTTATGCTGACCGGGACAAAAAATATACTGCTGAATACTTCCGTCAGCTTGAGCATGGATAATATTATCAGATGCCCGGCAGTCATGTTAGCAAAAAGTCGAACTGCCAAGGCAAATGGTTTGGCAAAAGTCGAAACTACTTCAATCGGAAACATAGTGATCCGAAATGGCAACGATATACCGCTGGGCGTTAGAGAAGCAAGGTATTTCAATGGACCGTGCTTGATTACGCCAACACCAATACTTATTAAAAAAACCATAATTGCCAGAGACGCTGTGATATTTATATCAGAAGTAACAGGTTTATTCTCGGGAATCAGTCCCAACATGTTGTGTATTAGAATATAATAAAAAATAGTCAGGAAAAAAGGCATCCATTTTTTATAATCTTCATCATGTTTAAACAAACCCCTGAACTGGTCTTCAAGAAACTCATAAATCATTTCGATTACAGCCTGAAGTTTTGAAGGAATAATATTAAATCTGTTTATTATTGGGAAAACCATAAATAATATTGGAACAAAAAGAATAAAAAATTTCTTATGATGAACAACGAAGTGAAAAAAAACCGTAATATCTTTAAGTATAAAATCCATTCTTCTAATTCGACCCCCTGAGCCTTAGTTTATATTACACCCACAAAATAATTAAGTAAATAAATTTTATTTATAAATTTCATGTTTAAATGACTGATTAAAGGGAATACTAAATATATAAATGGGGGATAAATAGCTGTGAATTCAAAATGGGTGGAAAATCATATCATTAATCATAACCATACTCTTGAGGACCAGACCCAGTATGCATCGTTACAGCATATGAATAACGAACATTTTACCAGTACCGAACTGCCCGAGGATACGGATAAAAATTTTTTAAGACGTTTTAAAAACCTGGCCTTTTAGAGTTTCTCAAAAAATACTTTATAAGCTTTATAGGTCATAAACAGATCTATCTTGGAAGATAGCTCCATTGGTGCGTGCATGGATAGTAAAGCCGGGCCCATATCTACCACATCCATGCCGTAGTCTGCAATGAATTTGGCAAGTGTGCCACCACCACCTTCATCAACTTTTCCAAGCTCGCCCATTTGCCAGCAAACTTTATTTTGATTTAATACTTTTCTTACACTTCCGATGTATTCTGCGTTGGCATCCGATGCTCCTGCTTTTCCTCGCGAACCTGTAAATTTTGTCATACAAACCCCATGACCCAGTATCGCGGCGTTACGCTTTTCGTGAACATCCTTCCAGTCCGGGTCCAATGCTCCGTTAACGTCTGCTGAAATTGCCCTGCTGTTAAATAAACATTCCTCAACGGCAACCATGTCTACCTTTTTATACTTGTTTATAAATATATTTTTAATAATCTGTTTCAAAAACATGCTTTTTGCTCCGGTATTCCCGTCGGAACCTATTTCTTCTTTATCAGCCAGATATACTACAATTGTATCATCGCCAGATTTTGTATCCAGCAAAGCACTTACTGCCGAAAAAACACATATCCGGTCATCCTGACCATATCCGGCAATCATGGAACGATCAAATCCAACATCTCTGGCTTTCCCTGCAGGGACCATTTCCAATTCGGCTGTAAGAAAGTCCTGTTCTTCCATTTTATAGGTTTTGTTTAAATATTGCAGAATATTCAGCTTGATTTTTTCTTTAAACTCCTCGTCGGCAGTATATGGTATACTTCCCACAACTATATTCAATTTCTCTCCGGGAATGGCTTCTTTAAGTGACTTCTCATCCTGGACCTTATAGGATAAATGAGGAAGTAAATCGGAAATAAAAAAAATCGGATCGCCATCACTCTCACCTATACTTATTTTTACAGACTGACCATTTTTTAATATTACAACCCCATGCAGAGCCAGGGGCCTTGTAACCCATTGATATTTTTTAATGCCGCCATAGTAATGGGTTTTGAATAAAGCAACTCCGGTATCCTCATATAAGGGATTTTGTTTTAAATCCAGGCGGGGGCTGTCTACATGGCTTACAATCAGTTTTACTCCTTTTTTTAAATCATTTTTGCCGATTTTTACAATAGCTATACCTTTATTTTTATTTACTATATAAAAAGTATTACCTGCCTTCTCTCTGATCTTTTTTTGATTTAACATCTTTATAAGGTAGTCAATTACTTCACGCTCGGTTTTACAGGTTGAAATGAATTTAATATATTCCCGGCTGAAACTTTCCAGTTCATCCTGCTTGTAATTTTTACTTTCCCAGGCATTCTCCGATTTATAAGATAATTTATCCTTTAATTTTTCCGCAGCTGTTTTCATACCAACCTCCCTTAAAATAATAATTTGAATATTTATTGCTATATATTATAACAGATATTAGCTTTCTGACACACGCATTCCCTTCCTGCCCTGTTCGACGCTTTTCCAACTACATGATTTTCGACCAACAATTTTGCTGACAAATGAAGATTTCGAGACTAAAATTATTATATGAAAAAAGCAGCTATCGATCTGGGAACTAACTCTTTGCGGGCCATTATCGCCGAGCTATCAGCCGATAAACAACTAAATATCCTTGAGGAAAAAATTTATTTGTGCCGTATCGGCGAAAAAATTCACGAGACTCGCAGATTGCAGCAGGATGCAATGAATAGAACTCTTGATGCTTTAAAGGAAATCAAACAACTTTTTCAGTCAAATGACATAGTAAACTACAATTTTGTAGCTACTTCAGCAATGAGAGATGCCATCAATGCAGAAGAATTTATTGACCGTGTGCACGGACTCGGACTGGAAATTCGTATCATAGACGGCATTGAAGAAGCAAAAATAATCGCCAAAGCTGTTAATTATTTTATGCCCTTTATTTCCTCCAATGCAGTTTTCGCCGACCAGGGTGGAGGAAGCGTAGAGGTTATTCATCATCAAGAAAACAAGGAAACATATCAGAGCCTTGATATCGGTATAGTCCGTCTGACAGAAATGTTCCTGCACAAAAATCCAAGACAGAAGGAAGAAATCGATGCTTTAAGTTTATACATCTTAAACTTGCTGAAAACAAATTTATCCGAAATTGCAGCAAGCCATCCCGAGCAGTTCATAGTTATAGGGGGGACAGTTTCTACTTTGGCCAAATTATATTTAAAGCTGGATATTTTTGAAAGCAGTAAAGTGCACGGCACAAAAATCCCTCTTACCTTTATTCAAAGCATGTATCATAAATTAAGAAAAATGACTTCCAAAGAAATTCAGGACAAATATGAAGTAGACCCCAAGAGAGCTGACGTTTTTCTCGCCGGTGTAATAGAAATTCTGGTTTTTATGGAATTCCTCGGTTTGCAGGAACTCACAGTCTGTGACAGAGGTTTACGTTTCGGGCTTTTGCTCTAGAACCATCATTACTTCTCCCAAAAAATAAATTGAACCGGTAATACAAATATTTTTATTAGCACCGGTTATTTTTTTTATAAATGATTTCATATTCCTTCCGGGAACAAATTCCAATTGTGGTGATGATATAGCATATTTATCTACATACTCCCCGATACTTACTGCCCTGTCATGCCGAAACTCACAGATAAAAATTTTCTCAGCCACTTGCTGTAAGTTCTTTACAATCTTTTTTATCTCTTCTCTCCTGGTGGCCGCATAAATTATCATTAAATTGTTGCCGTACTTTTTTTTTATAAAATTAACAAGATTATTAATGCCTTCCATATTATGGGCGCTGTCTAATAGTAAAAGCGGCTTTTTCCTTATTACCTGTAACCGGCCTTTAATCCTTGTTTTGAGTTTTCGGGAAATTTCGCGAAGCTGCCGTCTATTATCAGGCAACAAAATTGTAGCCGCCTCCAAAGCCAACCGCTTATTGCTTTGCAGAAAGTTTCCAGTACCCTTGTTAACCACTTTATAGATGGATTTACATGCACTGGATTCCTTTACCAATAAATTCTCAACAACAGGTTGCTGTCTAAAAAATATTACCGGTATACCAGGTTTAATTATACCAGCTTTTTCCCTCGCTATATCAAGCAAATTGTTACCAAGGAACTCACAATGATCAAAAGAAATGGTCGTAATTACACTAATGAGCGGTGTAACTATATTTGTAGCATCCAGCCGTCCTCCCAAACCGGTTTCCCAGACCACATAATCCACTTTTTCTTCTAAAAAATATATCAAGCCGATTAATGTTAATATCTCAAATTCAGTAAGATTTATACCCTTTGTTTTTGTTTCTACCTGCTTATAGAGTTTTCCCAGACGGTCCGATGAAACCTGCTTCCCATTTATAACAAACCTTTCCGTATAAGAAATAAAATGTGGAGAAGTATACAGGGCTGTTTTATAACCGCTCTGTTCCAATAACTGAGCAATAAAATCGGCTGTTGTGCCTTTGCCATTGGTTCCTGCTATATGTATAAAACGTAACTTGTTCTGTGGATTGCCCAGCAATGCTGCTGCCCTGAAAACATTATCCAAAGACAAATGAACTTTTCTTTTAACGGAAAGTTGTTTCAACTCTTGTTCAATTGGCTTCAAGAGTTTATAGTCCTGTCATTTTATCCTGAATGGCTTTTAAGTGATACTTTTTTTCATCCAGAGATTTTTTTTCATTTTCCACTACATTTTTAGGTGCCTTAGCAATGAAACCCTGGTTTTGCAGCTTTTTTTCCAGAGCCGCAATTTCGTTTTGAATCTTTTCCAGTTCCTTATTCAGGCGTTCTTTTTCTTTATCAGTATCAATCAGGCCAGCCAGCGGAAGATACAATTCTGTTTCCTCTACAACCGCGAATGAGCATTTCTCTTTGGGAGCGACTTTAATAAACTGCACATCATCAAGTCTGGCCAAAAACTTCAAATAAGGGACATAAGTTGTCAAATCTCCGTGTTTGCCTGCAACCTGCAGTATGCCCTTTTTATCCAGCGGAATATTCATCTCTGCCTTGATGTTTCTTACTGTCTTTATAATGTTTTGCAGAAGCCTTATATCTGCTGATAAAGCTTCATTTTTTCCTTTTGGTACATCCGGCCAACTGCTTTGCATAATAGACGATTGTTTTTTGTAATTTTTTTCATACCAGGGATGCTTTATTAATACCTGCCAGATTTCTTCGGTAATAAAAGGGATTATCGGGTGCAGCATTTTCAGGATGGAATCCAGCACAAAAATAAGAGTGGGCTGGGAGGAGCCTTTATGCAACTTGGTCATTTCCACATACCAGTCGCAAAATTCTCCCCAGACAAAATCATATAATTTTTCTACCGCAAAATTAAAATCAAATTTTTCATAGCATTTCTCTACTTCCGCGCATACCTGCCGGAGGTATTGAATTATCCAGGTATCAACCGGATTCTGGCCAGTATCCCCGCTTAAAACCGGCTCCTGCTGCAATATATAGCGGGAAACATTCCAGAGCTTGTTAATAAAATTGCGGCTGGCTATGAGCTTTTCATCTACCAGTTTGATATCCTGACCGCCGGATGTAACAAGAGAAGCCAGAGTATAACGCAATACGTCAGCGCCCTTTTCTTCAATTATTTTCAGCGGATCAACTACGTTTCCAAGGGACTTGCTCATTTTTCTACCCTGAGAATCTCTGACCAGTCCATGAATAAAAACCTGATAAAAAGGTACCTTTTTCATGTTGTATATACCCATGGTAATCATGCGGGAAACCCAGAAAGTAATAATGTCATAGCCCGTAACCAGTATGTTGGTGGGATAAAACTGCTCCAGGTCTGTAGTCATATCCGGCCAGCCAAAGACAGAAAAAGGCCA
>JAQURL010000072.1 GCA_028715625.1 Candidatus Margulisiibacteriota bacterium
TGTACGTCTGTTTTCTTGTTCTTCGAACCTGAGTTGTTGATATTTTTCCAGCAAACCTTTGAAGTCCTGTTTTATAATTTCCAGCTCGGGTTTGGTAAGAGTTATGGCAATTAGTTTTTTTAACATCGTTATTAGTCCTCCTTAATTTCCAGATATACTCTTTCAAAATTGGTTTTCGGCTTTGTTGTCTGCGTCGCAAATTGCTCGACGTATGTTAGAATACGCCTGCGCGCTTTGCTCCTTGACGCCTCGCCGAATTCCCAATTTTGCGCGAGTATACAGTAAACCAATTTGGTTTAGGAATATATCGACAGACATTTAATCGTTTCCCAAAAATTTACCAATGCCAATAAAAATCCGGGAAAAAATATTTGTGCTTACGATAAATAGGATGGTTCTTTATATGGAATAAAATTTACAGAACAAGGAGAAAGTTATGAAACTGAAAGTTGTATCCGCTTTTTTTGCTGAAATACAGAATTTTCAATTAATCAATTTATACAATTGCAGCTTCGACACAGGGGAACTGGCTAACGGCAGAATATATTTAAGCAAGAATATGCTGGCATTTGAGATTTCTTTAGACCGTAGCTTGCCCTGGGCAGAAAATTATCTACATCTGGATAAATCGACTTATAAATTTAAGATCGAACCTGATAATAAATTGAAAGCCCTCCACGTAATGCGTTTTAAAAATACCTATATCGGACCAATACAAAAAAATGACTTAAACCTTCTGGCTCATGTTCTTAAACATCTTTTTAACGCGCGGCTGGACGGTAGTTACATAAATTATATTAACAAGCAACAATTTCAAATACTGAGGACCTTATATGAAATATTCAATGAGAAAAGTTCTGAATATGTAATTTTGTAAGATAGATAATTAACTTTTTATTGACTGATAAAACCTATATTTTTAACTTCAAATGGTTCTGGTCGTTCAAATAACTGGTTAATAGCCTCAATGATCATTTGAATATTATCCTCAGATTTGTCCTGTCTTTTTAGTTGTTTGGTATCAACGCCATAGAGCAAAGCTAAATCCATATCAAGCATAACTTTTTGCCCACGCATAGAATATATTTTGTTTTCCAGTCAATCTAAATACTTGCGAGAAGACATGTAATATAGTTTTGCAAGTTTGTTTTAACTCTTTCCCTGCTGGAATTTTGATCAAGATTTAGATATTGCAGAAGCCCTTTGTTTAACTGACAAACATTATTTTCTATACAGATATCAATAAACTTCATAAACATTTCCAGAAGCATATCGGGTTCAACCACTTGAGCCAGCTGAGGCAGATGATATAACATTCTGTTAAATATATAGTTTGCCAGGTCCATATCCCTGCATTTACTATACTTGCTGCCGGCCGCGTCCATTATTGTTTCAATATGTATGCGCGAACCGTATCTTTTGAAATAGTCTCCGGCAGGGTTTAACATTATTGCCACCGCTGCTTCCAACTGAATAATTGTCGTTTGATCAATATCCGGATTTCTCTGGAATAAATCCTCGATTTCCGGCAGATAATCCCTGCCCAGTATCTTCATGCCCATCTGAGCAACGGCTCCGGATATATTAGCCATAGCTTCGCCTTCACTTCGACAACAGCTAATTGCCTGCTCTCCGCTTGATTGTCCGGCTGCAGTTTTATTTCTGCGGTTTCTGAAAGTGTCCAGAAACACAACTTTTGTCCCGATAAGTTTATTGTGCATTATTTCCTCCTGTTTAAAGTCTGAATATATATCGGCAAAGAAGGTGTCTATTCTCAGGAAATTACTCTTATTTAAATATATTGATTCTGAAAAATTCTGTATTCTTCGATCCAGGCTGTCCGAAAATGTCATTCTCCGGCTTGACCGGAGAATCCAGCCTTAACGAAAGCCTTGCAAATACTGGATTCCCGTTTCCACGGGAATGACAATTCTAATAGATTTCTTTATTTTCGGACAGCCTGAACACAAGTTCTTAATATATTATTTTATTAATTCTCGTTTTTACAGTACGTAGAGATAATTAATAATTTGAAAGCTAATAGATAATATCTTTTAGTCTGTAAGCCGGATCGCCTTGTTGGTCAATCGGTCCGTACCCTTGTTGCCCGGGACCAAGGTGGGCCATTACACCCGATTCTCGGCTCAGCCCGGTTAAGTTTTGCAGTGTGGATTGGTAAACGGTAAATAGATGGAACCTGTGCTTGGTTTGGAGATTAGGCGCCAAATTTTCAAAAAAGTTTGCTCCTTTGATAATCAATAGATCGCTGTCAGATATTAAATTTATAAGCTGTTTGGAGGCAAATCTGAGATCAATGGTTTCCAATTCGGAGGGTTGGCCGATAACTGAAAAATTCGTACTTGTCCTGAGATTTGTAAAATACTCATCTTTCAAAATTCTTTTAATATCTGCTACAGAAGTATTTGGCTTTATGGAATTGGTATTAGCCCAAACTTTTACTTTTAATTTCTGATAATGTTCCATTAAATTTTTTATAAAATTCAGGTCAAAGACTGTTTCCCCGTTATCATCGACAATGTATAGTATTTTTAAAGCGGGATTTTTATTTATCAAATTTAACAAGTCATTCAGATGATCAATTGCTGGCGACGCCTTAAGTTTATTCAAAAGAGTTTTCGTGGCCAGACCTGGCTCATTATAGAATTCAGGCTGATGCCACCACACTGTGCCTGCGTAAATTGATGCTGCTAGCGTCTCCTGCAGGTTCTTGCGCTGGGAGCCGGATGGGAATATATTCCTCAAAGCGGTTAAGGCGGTGCTGTTTATTATATCAGAATGTATATCGGCGGATTTATTGGACAGTTTGAGAATTTTTGTTCCGATGAGGTCAAGCTCCTGGTTGTTCAGACTATAAAACAAAGGCTTATTGTCGGGCATTATAGTTTTGAGAACAGCAGAAAAAAGGAACATGGCTTGCTCAGCTAAATATTGTTGTGAAACGATCGAAAGGATATTTTCATATTTTATGCAACTCTGGGACCATTGCACGATTCTGGAAAATTGGTAGTTTAAGTTGAATTGCCAGCGCGAATTCAAAACAGTTTCCATGGCAAATGGATAGGCCTTGGCCGTGGAACCGATTTTATTCAGAAGCTCAGGCCCGGGCATATTCTTTCTATGAGAAAGGATAACTTCTTCCAGGGGATACTGAGTTTTTTTCCAATCACAATCATTTGTTGACCTTAAGATCAGATTGGTGTCTTCCGGAGGTAGATAAGGTATTGTGGAAAAATAATAAACAAAGAATCGGCTATGGTTTTCTCAGGCTGAACCCCCTTAATAGATATTCCCGGTTTTTGAGGGATAATTTGTACAAAATCGCCTTCATTCGGATCAAAACGGGCAAAACCTATTTCGTCAAAGGACATTGTTTCGGTTTGACTGATGATTTTGTAATTCATATACTAATCTATCGTATGAGAAATGACTTAGATTTCAACAAACTTTAAAAGGACTGTTGCGTTATAAACTTTTTACAGGCTGTCCGTAAAATACTTTCAAACAACCTGTAAAAATAACTTGAAGAATATGAACCTCTGTACTACTTCTGGACCTCAGCGGTTATCAGTATCTTTTTATTTTTCATATCATAAAACTCATACATTCTGACCGGCTGCAGATTTTTATCCTGCAAATATTTTTCCAGTACAGGATATGCTTTAATCGGCGCTAACATAAAGGAAAGAGGGCTTTTTAAAGGAAATTCTGCAACAACAGCATCTTTTTTCTCAATAACCATTACCTTGAATTTTGTTTTCAGTTCTTCGGCTTTGGCCAGATCTTTTTCTTCCAGCACACAGCCCAGATCGCTGCGTAGTTTGTCTTTAGCAACAAGATCAGGATTGTCGTAATATATACCGATGCTGTTAATGGTTTTAATTCCAACCTTTTCCAGGTCTTTATAAACTTTCATAAAAATTTTCCCGGTATTTTTGTAGTCACCGGTATAGGATTCATAGACTATAGTAAAAGGACCCATCTGCTTTTCTGTAACTTTGACCTTTCCGAACATACCGTGATAAGCCAAAACCAGAAAATAAAGAATAAAGAGCACAGCAATAACTGTTAAAAGCATTCTAAGAGCTTTCATAATAAACCTCCTCATGGAAAGATAATTTTATTATAAATCTCCTCAAGAAATTTTTACAGCCTTAACGATTTACTGATTTTGAAGTCTGTCGATATCGGTAGCTATTATTTAGAATGAGCTAATATTATAGAAACCATTGTCCCTTTTCTTCTTAATATTTTGTTATTACTTGAGGTTCGGACAAATCGATTTGTCCGATTTCCTCATGATGTATCAATTCGAATGCAAAATCCTCTGGAGAATCTTTTAATATCGGAACTGTTTGCGCAGGAGTAGTGTGTCTGCCTCCCACATTTATCAGCCACGGCAAGCTTAAAAAATTCAGGGTGTCGAGTTCCTGTTGCAACTTTCGGTTTAATCCTTCAAGATCACAGTCCATGGACGCTCTGGAAATTCTTATGGGTATGGTGGTTCTTTTCACATTGCCGGTAAAATTTACCAGTATTGATTTGGGCGGGAAAATTGTACCTTCCCGAGCTAAAGACAGCAGTTCATTTTTAGAAAAACCGGCTTGAGAAACAACCAGATTTGAGGGAATATTTTGCTTGAATAGTTTAAAAATATCAGCTCTGGAAACCGCCATTTTTTCTGTATCCACGCCTTGTTTTTCCAGTGTTCTAATAAAGTCCGACATAATCTCATGCTGGGCTACTTTACCCAGGTTAGCCGCAAATTGATATCTGCTGCCGTTCCATTGAAAGGTAGTTAACCCGCGATTTATTTTTTCATCTTTTGATATTTGAATAATAGTATCTTTTCTTAACGCAGTTTCAATAAAGAAATCTACTAAATTCTGATTTTGGACATACAAAGAGCGACCCAGGGAAGAAATTTCAAATCCGTGTACAGGCAGTTCCAGAACAAGAATGTGTTTAAATTGTATTCTTTTTACAACGATCAAGCGATGATTTCCATCTACAGCGTAAAATTTGTCAGGCTTATTGATATCCCTGATTACCACAATAGGTGTATATAAAATTGCCTTGCCTGACAAGTAAAATCGCTCAATGTCGTTTAATTTATTTTTTGATATTGCGCTTTCGGTAGGAAAAATCAGCGATGAGGGTACAAATTTTAAAGAGTTTTTTGTCGCCAGATCCACTGCTTCATTTACTGATAAGGCAATGATTTTATTTTTCATTTATTTGTATCTGTCTGGCGATATCTATCATTTCCGGAGTGAGGCCTCTTGATTCCGCCGCATCGATGGCAAAAGACAATTTGTGGCCCTTTTTCAGGATGTAATAAAATTTCAGGTTGCCTTCAGCGTCTTTCTTTGTCTCATAATGATAAATATCCAGTTCTTCAGGATAAAGCTTTTTTAGCTGATCGATTAATTTGTGATTGTGGGTGACAAGTACATAATAATGCCCGAGCTCAATTAAATATTGGGTCATGGCATAGCTCAGCGCTTCCTGATCGCTGGGCGGAAAAGTAGAAAACGCTTCGTCATAGGAAATAATATTCAGCTGATTTTTTTCAATGTATGTAAAAAGATGATCACGCAGCATGGCGATTTCTGTACCTCCTGCGCTCAAGTTTTTATGGGCCTGAGCTTGCATACGGTCAATGTTAACCAGTCCATCCATAACAGGCATTGTGGCATAATCAGCGGGTGCATGACCTGTTGCCAGGGCCCATAGAAGCGTTTTAACCAGGGTCTTTTTGCCAAAGGATTTTCCTGAACCGTTGTAGCCGGAATATATTTGAAAGCGTTCCGGCGAACCGCTGGAAGGACTGTACAGGGCATAGTCATTACGCACCTGGGATTCCAGAGTTTTCAGGACCATTCTTTTGACATTATCCGGGACATTAAGCGCCTGAATGTCCTCAACTGTTACTTCATCTTTGAGTTCCATGAGCTCGGTCCAGACATTCTTGAAAACTTTTTGTAATTCATTGCTTACATCCAGAAGTTGTCCGGTGTCAATTTTTGCCCTGGCCAGTGTTCTTGCCTTATCTATAGAAAGTTCCCAGGGTTTGGTCAGCACAATTTCACCGGAGCTATTAAAATCTACCCGGCAAAAGCCCTGTTCTTTCATAAAATTAGCTGCGGCAAAAAGCCCCATCAATTTTTTAGTTTCCTCTATAGTACGGTCGAAGTTTTTATCAGCGTACTGATAGCGTGTAAAAAATTTATCTTCATTTTCCAGGAGTTGTTTTAATAAATCCTGACCGCTTAAATCCCCACCGAAAAATTTTATAAAAAGATCATCAAAATAATTAGCCAGCTGATGCAGAGGCACGCTGTCAAACTCGCGTAGTTTATTCCCCAGATTTTTAGTCAGTTTGTTGGGGTTCAGGAATTGACATAAAAAGTCAGTCATCCGCAGGCTATCATTTGTTAAATAGGTATTATCATCCAGTGCTTTATCAATAAAGGGCTTCAGTTTGGAAAACTCTACATATAATTCATCCCAGTTCATATCCTTAAGGTTAAGTTTTTTCAGATGCGGCTTTACAATTTTAAGAACTTCCAGCATCTGCAAATAGCAGGCTTTTTTGCAAAGTTCATCATTTGGCAGATATTCTTTTTTATCTGTTTTAATTTTTATCAGTTCATTCAGACTTTTCATCAAAAAACTAGTTCTCTGGATATTTTGGTCCTGTTTCACTTTGTCATCGCAGTCTCTATGATAGTTATCATCCAGCTCTTTTATTTCGGCCAATATTTTGCCCAGTTCTTCCAGTTTTTCCAGACTTGTTTTTAAGGCTTGTTCTCCCATATCAAATCCGAGCAGGTTTGCGTTCAATTTAACTATTTCCCTGAATAACTCAATATCACTTAAGTGCATGTAGCCCCGGTCTTTAAAGTTTTCAGGAAATTCTTTCAGTATAAAGGTATTAAATTCTTTCAAACCTTCAAATATCCTTCCCGCAGACCTGGCCAGATGCCACATCAGATTGGAAGTCTTTATAAAAGAATCCCAGACATTTTTATGATCGTTATTTTCTAAAAGCAATTCAAACATTTTTTGTTTTTCCAGGGTTTCCTGTACCGAAACTGCAGGGCTGTTGATAAACAATTTTTTTATATAACTTTTATAGTTTTCAATAAATTGGCTGTTTGTGCCATGGTGCCAGTTATAAAAATCACGGTCCTGGCTGATCAGCACCAGGTTGGGTTTATATTTATAAGAAAGTTTTTCCTTATCATCACGACCCGAATGATGGTGATGCCGCATTTCATCATGCAGGTCGCGCTTGCCATAGCGCCACATAAAATCAAAGTTGGTTCCGACAACTTTCAGATCACTTTTCACCCAGTTGGTTATATCTCTGGGCATAACGACAATTTCATCATCTTCAGGAAAAAACATTAAAAAGCTTCTGCTTTCTTTTTTCAGCAGTTCCCTTTCTGTTTCAGAATATGGGGTCAAGGCCGGTATTTTTAGCGGGGGTATATTTACGCGCTCGACTTTGCCTGTCATATAGTCAGTGGTAAGTTCAATAAATCTGCTGGGAAGGTTGAGTTTGCGCAAAATTTGCAGTGTATGATAATCCGCTGGTCCGGGCGTGTGTTTGTAGCTGAAAACCACTTCGCCGTTTTCCTGATAATCGGTTTGCATATGATGTAAAGATTCGGGAGAAACTAACTTGATTTCGTCCACAAAAAGGTTGTTATGCAAAGAAACATGCAGTTTATGACCGCGCTGTTCAAACAATTTTTTCAGTGTGAGTAATAATATCTTCTGATCGTCTGGCGATGTGGATGAGCCCCATTCATCAAGGAGCAACACAGCCCTGCCGCCTGTATTATCCATAACCTGCATAAATCTTTTCAGGTTGTCTACATCCTTAAAAAAGGAGCTTTGATGATTGACCTGATCCGAAAGACCACGGCTGATGAGCCCTATAGTGTTAAAAATATGCAAATTGCCGCCGGTATCAGCGGGGATAAAACCCAATGACTGGCCCAGGCTGCGCAGCCAGAATTCCTGTTTGCAGCGAAACGATTTGCCGGACATAATATCCCCGTTGATTACAGTAAGCGGAGTGTCCGGCAGAGAGTCATTAAGGACCTGCGTCCAGTTTTTATTCTTATCCCAGGATTTATATTCTTTTTTTAACTTATATATCCAGCCATTTTTGTAGGATTCTTTTTCCTGTTCGTTAAAGGTTACCAGGTGGTATCCGTCATTTTTAAAAGTTTCGGCAATTAATACCAGCGAACGGATTTTATTGAGCAGGGGCAGTATTTTTTTGAATTGGGAAGAAACTTGCTCCAGGCCCGAGGTATCTTTTAAAATGAGAAGCTCTATGGGCTTTTTCAGGTCGATGGATCTGGCTACTGCCATTATTTCCTGCCCGCAATTATTCAGGATAACATTTGCTGTCTTTTGCAGCATACTGGCCAGCCTGAAAGCATTATCCAGAGACCTTTGCAGAGAGTTAATGGTCTTTAAAGTTTCTCTAAACTCAGCTTCCAGCTTCGGAGTGCTGTTCTCAATGGCTACTTTTTTGGGGCCATTCAGTATGAGATTTACCTTATTAAACAGTTTGGTAATGCGTATAACCGGTTTATAACCCGGGAGATTTTCTTTCTTTTCCTCTTCTTCATTATCATATCCATAGAGAAATTTGATATTCAGGTAAAGGTCATAAGCTTCGCTGGCATATTTGGAAACAGGAGCTTTGATATCCATTATTGTTTTCATAACTTTTTGTCTGACAAGAATTACATTTTTGTCAAAAGCAGGATTGTCCATGGCTGTATTAGCCAGAGCTACGATAGCTTGAAAATCAAGGAATTCAAATAAGTGGTCGGATTTAAACGAAGTGTCGCTTCCGGTGATATTTAGCACTGCGGCTTTAGTGCTGATATCCCAGAAAATATCAATATTGGTCAGGTCCGGCTGAACAGGGACTTTTTTTACAGCATTAATCGGCGCTATTTCAGTTGCGACTATTTTGTTAAGCATTTAGAATCCGGTTCTATCATCTATGATTTCCAGAGCAGGAAGCTTAATACCTATGGAGAGCTTATTAAGTTCACCCTGAGTGCGTTTGTCATCATTTAACATGGAAGTTAATTCTTCATAGCTATAATTTTTTTCATCAAAAGCATCAGCATAAGCAACTCCGGGGTCTCCGGCATAACCGGGAATATGATATTTGACCGGCGCGCCATTTTTTTCTTGCAGTCTCTCACAGATAATCACCAGAAACTGTACAACCGGCAAAGTCAGCTGAATGTTATCCATCCTTCTAAGCAGTTCCATTACTTTTTCCTGGTCAAGCTGATAGTGATTCATAAGTCCGACGGATATTGGTGTGGAATGATACCCGTGCCCTGTCATATCTAAATTTTCTGTATATTTTATTATTGTTCTGTTATATACCTGAGATAAAAAATCATGTTCCCTAAAAAGTTCCAGAATAGCTTTTATGCTGGCAAGCTGAATACTATCTATCCTGATTGTATTTATAGGCTCCGCATGCTCCTCTATACCTTTAGTTCCTATTGATAAACCCAACTTGTACCTTTGTGAAAAACTGATTGCGGGCGCGATAACTTTGAATAACATAATCTACCTCCAGAAATTGATAAATGATTATCGTGCCGGAATCACAAAAGTTTCAGGAATCTTTAGGGAATTTATTCGCCATGTCCGAGCATTACGAACAAAACGCCCAGGATAGCTATTGTTAAACCAAGAAAAGCAAAGTGCCCTATCTTTTCTCCGGCTAACCATACCCCCAGCATTACCGCAATGACAGGATTTATATAGGAATAGCTTGTAGCCAGTGCCGGCCTTGTGTGCCGGAATAAATACATATAAGCTGTGAAACCTAGAAGTGAGCCGGCTAGAATGAGATAGATTAGCGCCAGAGCTGAAATCATTGAAGGCAGGGCAGAGATTCTTTCACCTAAAACCACCCCAATCAACACACAAACTACTCCTCCTGTCAGCATTTGCAGAGCGCTGGCCATTAATCCGGATTGCGGTTTGGGCAGAATAGTGCTCAGTACAGAGCCAGCTGCCCAGCAGATTGGCGCAAGCAGCAGAAAAAAAGCGCCCCATAAATTCAGGCGCAGTTCGTGTTCCAGGTTAAGAACAACAATACCGCAAAATCCTATTATTAAACCCAGCCATTCCAGCCGGTTCGGCCATTTTTTATGAATTAGACCGGAGATAACACAGGCCCAGACCGGGGTCATGGTTATTGCAATGGCCGCCAGGCCAGAGCTGACATATTGTTCTGCCAGCGCTACAAACCCTGTTCCTCCAGCCATCATAAGCGTACCCACTGCCAGAGCGCTTTGCCAGTGCTGGCGAGACGGTTGACTGATTCTTTTTAACCTTAAAAAGGCATACAGTATTCCGCCGGCCAGTAAAAAGCGGATACCGCACATCAGCAAAGGAGGTATTGTTGCTACGCTCAGGCGTATAGCCAGATAAGTAGACCCCCAGATTATATAAACTGCCAGCAGACAGATGATAATCATAGCGGTATTTTTCTTCATAAAAACAGTATCCTGTAACATCAATGATTTGACAATTATTTATTTGGAGTTCATGTTGTAAATTTTACCCCTGTCATCTCGAGCGGAGCATTTATCCTTCTTCGCTACGCTACGCCGAGACAGGTGCGGAGTCGAGAGATCTCATTATAAAAGAAGACTCAAATCTTTCCAATCTTGGTTTCCACTTTCTATAAGGTCAATTTTTTTTCCTGCTCCATCGTTTAAGTTGTTTTTCTCGTTCAATAGCTAATCGTACATCTTTATATGTTTCGTAATATACAAGTTTTTTTGTTTTGTATTTACTTGAAAACCCCTCAATTAACTCATTCTGGTGTTCGTATACCCTTCGGCGAATATCATTAGTAACTCCTATATAAAGAACTCTTGTTTTATTCATTATCTTTATTGTACCAATAAATTGAGATTTCTCCACTTCGCTTCGCTGCGGTCGAAATGACAAATGATATTTGCCACGATTGACAGCCCCCCGCAACAGGCGTAGAATTGTAGCCGTTTTGTCATTACAATGAACATTCTTAGTACGATTAATTATTTCACTCCATCCTTTATCAAGCTGACCTTTTACCCACTGGACATAGCCGCTTTAGCTCTGGTCATATTTTTTTCAGTAGCAATAATAGCTGTACTTCTGAATAAATACGAAAAATTTTTAATTAATTTTTCATTTTCTTTAGCGATTATTGCCTCCGTTCTTTTAGTTATAGCTGGTATCCTGGCAGTAGGAGACAGCTCCTACTATGTCCTGACTTTAAACCTGGGATTGCCGGATTTGCACTTTCAAATGCGGTTGGACCCCTTGGCCGGATTTTTTCTCACCACAATAGGTTTGTTAGTCTTATATGTATCTATCTATTCTTTGGGTTATGTCAAAGAGTTTGTAGGTCATAGACCGGTTGCCAGATTAATATTCTTTTTCGCCTTATTTGTGAACGGTATGTTTATGGTAGTACTGGCAAATGATGCCTTGTTTTTTTTGATTGCCTGGGAACTCATGGCCGGTTCATCTTATTTTCTGGTACTGTTTGAGGATGAAAAACCCGAAAATAAACGAGCTGCATTACTTTATCTGGTTATTGCACACGTTGGCGCCATAGCCATACTTTTATCATTTGGCGTTATGGCCGGCTGGTCCGGAGGATTTACTCAGTTCAGTGCTTATACCTTTGATGCCATGCGCGCCAGTAACTTTCCTGTGGGCTGGGCATCACTGGCATTTTTGCTGGCTTTTTTCGGTTTTTCAGCCAAAGCAGGGGTTATTCCCCTGCATATCTGGCTGCCGGAAGCTCATCCTGTCGCGCCCTCCAATGTTTCTGCTTTAATGAGTGGCGTTATGTTAAAAACAGCTATATATGGAATTATCAGAGTAGCTTTTGACCTGATAAAAGTTTTTCCCTGGTGGTGGGGCGCTCTTGTGCTGGTTTTCGGGTTAGTTTCTGCTGTTCTCGGTGTTCTTTATGCCTTGATGCAGCATGATCTGAAAAGATTGTTGGCTTATCATTCCGTAGAAAATATTGGAATTATTTTAATCGGTATCGGACTGGGTATGATGTTTACATCTTTTAATATGCCGGTGTTGGCTGCGCTGGCCATAACCGCGGGTATTTATCATACATTAAATCACGCTATGTTTAAAGGGTTGTTGTTTATGGGAGCAGGAGCTGTCTTGCACGCCACAAAAGAGCGGGATATGGAGCATATGGGTGGCCTCATCCATCTGATGCCCTGGACTGCTTTTTTATTTTTAATCGGTTGTATTTCTATCTCTGCTCTTCCGCCTTTTAACGGATTTGTTTCGGAATGGCTTACCTTTCAGGCTTTTTTACTATCACCGATTCTTCCCACGCCGCTGGTAAAATTGATAATGCCGGTTGGCGCTGCAATTTTGGCATTGACCGGTGCCTTGGCCGCGGCATGTTTCGTAAAAGCTTTTGGCGTAACCTTTCTGGGTAACTGGCGCGGCAAACCCAATATGCAGATTAAAGAAGTCGGCAAAACAATGATTTTTGGTATGCTGCTGGCGGCCATAACCTGTTTGCTTCTGGGAATATTACCTACATTTTTTATCAGCTGGATGTCAAGTATTTCGCAACAACTGGTCAGTGCCTCAATAAATTCAAGCATTTCAGGATTTGACTGGTTGTGGTTAACGCCAATCGTAGCGGAAAGAGCGGCATACTCCGGCAG
>JAQURL010000073.1 GCA_028715625.1 Candidatus Margulisiibacteriota bacterium
GCTGTAGTGAATGCATCTGTTCTGAAAACCATGAGTGCCAAATGGCAAAAAAGGTTCTTAACCTGGGGAATTATTATCGCTGTGTTTGGGATGAGACTTTTATTCCCAATTCTGATTGTAGCAATTACCGCTAATATTTCTCCATTAACAGTATTGCAGATTGTTTTTCAGAACCCGATGGAATATGCCCGCAGACTCTCTGAAGCTCATATTATTATCGCTGCATTCGGTGGCATGTTTTTGTTTATGGTTTTTTTGAATTACTTTCTGGATAAGGAAAAAGATGTTCATTGGGTTAAAGTTGTAGAAAATTACCTGATACTTTTAGGTAAATTTGAGTCTATTCAGGTTGTAATCGCCTTGCTTGTTCTTCTTTTTTTCTCGGAGCTGGCTCCGGCTGCTGCACGTCTGGAAATGTTGTTGAGCGGTGTTCTGGGCATAATTGTGTATGTAATCGTCGGCTCTATTGCCCAGTACATGCAGGAAAAAGAAAGCAAAGCATTGCAACGGTCACTTGCTGGCGGTGGACTGGCTTTATTTTTATATCTGGAAATACTGGATGCTTCTTTTTCTTTTGACGGGGTCATTGTGGCGTTTGCGATTACCAGGGACATAATTTTTATCACAGCCGGTTTGGGTATCGGCGCGATGTTTGTAAGAAGCCTTACTGTAATGCTTGTTCAGAAAAAAACTTTAAGTAAGTACAGATTCCTGGAGCATGGCGCGCATTGGGCTATTGGAGCTTTGGCTGTTATTATGCTGCTGGGTATCAAGTACGATATTCCAGAGCTTCTTACCAGCCTGATCGGCGCTGTTTTTTTGGCTCTGTCCCTGATATCTTCGCTGGGCAAAAAACCAGTAGAGTAAGCCTCATAGCGTTCTGAATTTAATATGCGAAAAAACCAGATTTATATTATACCCGGTTGAGGTAATTTCTTTCTGATTATTTAATACCCTGCACTGAACTTGTCTGAAGCTTATGCCAAGTTCATGCTCCGGATCAATGACCAGGTAATCGTCATTTACCATCCCTTCCCGAAAATTATCTATCCATTCTTGCAGTTCCTGTTCTTTGCGATTTTGCAGATGATATCTGAATATATACTGTTTAATACGGTCCACAGTTGGTGAGGTTAGCTGTGGTTTGCGATATAGCGGTACGTAGATAAAACGCCCGATATTTTCGTATGTGCCTTCTTTAATCCTTTCCTGGACCTGGTCAAGCGTAAGAGGACTGAGCTCATAAATCGGCTTTTCTTCAGAGCCAAGATTTAACCTTTCATAATAGTCAGTATTGGTTAATAAATTTTTTATATCGATCTTATCTTTTATATTTTCAGGTGATTTGAATTTATATATTTTTCTTAATGGTGAATAATGTAGAAAATGATCAGCTATCAGATTCCTGGTACGCGGATTGTACCTGATTAATGTAAATTTGCTGCGGTTGCCGGCTTGGTCTTCTTTAGTTTTCAACTGGGCAGGAAGCAGCGACTCATAAAACATTATATTGAGCAGGGTAATGATTTCATCATCGATCATTTCTGAGGGAATATCCTTAAAAATAAGATTGCCATCCTTGTCCAAGTCAGCATTGAGATGATGTTCGCCGAAATGAAATTCTATGAGACAGTGCTCATTAATTTTTATCAGTTCTATTTTTTGTATGAAATCTTTGAGCAGGGAGTTGCTGTAATTTTCCGGAGTAAAGATCATATCTGTAAGTTGCTTGTGCTCAGACTCCAAAAATTTTTCTTTTACTGCAGCCAGCTTTTTGAAGAGCTCAGCCAAAGCGTTAATGCCTGACGGCTTGGTGCGTGCGCGATAATCCCTGATCAGGATTTGCATAGGCTGTGGAGCATTGTCCTCTTTGGGTTTTTCAGCTTCTGGTGTTTTTTTTGCCACAGGTTTAACAGTACGCATTTGGTCCAGTTCTGTTATTCTTTTTAATACTGCATCAAGTTGCTGCTGGTATTCCACGGTTTTTTTCTCAAATTCAAGTGCGCTGTTTTGCAGATAAGTCAGAAGATTTTCACCTTTAATTATTTCCTTGGTTGATTTTTTATAGTAGAGCGATTTTAAAATAAGCTGTTCGTTTTCTTTCAGGAAATCGTCCAGATAAAGAGCCTTATAGGTAAAATAATCAATGATTTCTTGGAGCAGTTTTTCTTTTTTCTTGAGTGGGATTTTATCGCCGGGACGGTTTTCAATAACGATTTCTATTTTTTCTAAATGATTAAAGAATTGTTTATCAACAGACAGTAATCGTTCCATTTTTGTTTGTGCTTCCGCAACAAGCGGGTCAGTCCCCTCCTGTTCATTAGTTAAACCGGTAGTGGTTCTTTCCGCTTCAATCCCGGAAGCTGCCTGTAAATATTTTTCTCTTAGTTCATTTAGCTGTCTGTCTATATAATTTGGGTCGGAATTATGGAAATATGTTTGATAAAACAGCTGTTCTGCGTCGGACATATTTGCAAACTCCTTATAAGCGCTGATAATTTTACTTAGAATAGACGCTTTTTTCTCCGCTTGAGCATGATAAAGAGTTAGCAGCAAAAAATTATCAGGCCAAAAAGCCAGCAGTTTGTTGAGAACAGGAAGTTTCAAAATTTGTATATCGGTTCTTAGTAACATTACCAGTGCTTGCCAGTACTGTTTGTCAAGATTATTGATTTTTTTAAAGTTTAATAGTCCGGACTGTAATTTTTTCAGCAAAAATTCTTTTTGATCAGGTGCGGCTTTAAAGAAATTAACAATTATCCAGGCAATTTGGCCGGGGTTAGTATTATAATGTCTCAGAAGTTCACGGCAATAAACCAGTGGGAAAATTTTTATTAAATCCTGACTTTCCTTAAGTAAATGAGGATACAGGTTAAAAAAGGAAATTTTATTAAAGAGCGTGTATGGTTCGGGTTTGTTAAATTTGCCGGCAAGTGTAATATAGTCGGTATATTCTTTATTAATGATAACTTCGTTATTATCTAAAGTGAATTCAGGATTGAAGAAATTTATAAGAATAAACAACTCAATAGTGGAAAGCAGCATCCTGCTGCCTGAGTTAATAATTACCTTGTTGCTGATATCCGGGGAATTTTTTTCGTAAACAGAATGCGCCAGCATTTCTTTAGCTGATAATTTTGCGAATTCCAGATAGTCATGCTGCAGTTTTGTCTTCTGCAAAGGTGGCAGCAGGTTCTTATAAAAATTTATATCGGTAATTTCATTTTCAGGGCCGACGACCAGATTTTTAAGAAGTTTTTTCAGTTGGGTATTTAGTGTATCCCATAATTTTTTATCCAGATTGGGTTCCAGCATCAGGTAAAGATAAACAGAGACGATAAATGAATCATTATCCGGAAATTCCTTGTTTATCCATCTTTGTATTTCTTTATACAGTATTGGTTTGATTTTTTTCTGCAGTTCAGCGAAATCTTCCGGGGTTTTATGCAGTAAATAATATTTGAACAATTTTACAATAACCGAGCAATAGTTCACTTTCTGAAATTTGTCAAAGAAACCGGTTAGTTCCTCATCAGTCGACTCTGACAATTTATTAAGAATTACTGATTCATTAAGTTGACCAGTAACGTCCAGATAGGAGAAAATCGGATAAAGCAGGTATTGATTATCCTTGTCAACTCCGGCTTCCAGGATTTCTTTTTCCAGGCGTGTATAAAATTCGCGGGCAAGCGGCTCGATATCTTTTTTGCCATCAAGAAATTGAAGGTTAAAATGACACTCCAGCATATAAAATATAAAAAGAATGTCGGAACTTTCTACATAATTGTAATAGAGTTGCTTGAGCAGACCCAGTGTCTCAGCGGATATCGAACAATGCAGCCAGTTTTTGTTATTCCCGGAATTTATAAGGGTTTCATAATTAATACTGGTTTTTCGTAAAAAACTCAGCAGGCTTTTTTCATTAGCAATATCCTTGAGCAGCGGTTCAACGTTAAAATAATTATAAGTCAGCGTATATCTGGTTATTTCCCCAAAATTACAATAAGCCTGAGCGCAGGCATCCAACTGATCGACGGTAAACCCGGCACGGTCAGCAAAAGTTCTGTTGAGAAGCCTTTGGATATTGAGAATGGCTGTTACTTCAGTAAGCGCCGAAATTTTATTATAAGTTTTCATTATCTGTACCTTTTAATATTTCGGACGTTGTAGTTGTAAATTGCATAAATCAAATTAGAAAATTTACATGAAAAATTCTGAAATTATCATAAAAGTAAAACGATAAATATCCAGTATAAAAATTATTAGCCATTTATTTGGTTGTCATTCCCGCGGACGCGGGAATCCAGAGTTCAGAAAAATACTGGATCCCGGATCAGGTCGGGGATGACACCCATTAGAAGAAAGAGGATTAATATGAACAAGAAACTGATAGCTGTAAGTTCCGTAGCATTGGGAACTGACAGCCTGATTTTGCCTGAAGAAGTAAGCGGAAGCATGAATGCTTTTGGCGGCCGGATAATGAGTTTTACCATACCTTTGCAAAATATTGAGACCGATGATGATCGTCTACGAGCCATAGCGTTGTATATTTCCAGAATGAGCAATTTGATGGTGGAAGACAAAATTGTGCTGGATATGCCACAGGTTTATATCGACAAAATAAATATGCTGCTCGACAAAAAGTCACAAAACAGTGATATCGGCTACAGACTGGAATCAATTAAAGTGGTATCGGCTGAAGCACAACAGATAGGCCCGCGGCATAACGTCGTGAACAGGTTGAACAACAGAGATTTGATAACAAGAACAAATCCGGACGCTGATACCTGCATAGCGCTTTCTTTCGGTTCTACCAATTTTCGTTTTGAATTGGTTAAAGCAGGGAAAGTCCTGGCCAGGCACACTATAGCCGCTCAACTTCCGGAAATTTCCGATGAGGAAGTTAATGCCGCCTTGCAATTCCCTTTTAACGGTGACACACAGCGTATCTTGAACACATTACATTTTATTCGTAATTTACACATAAATTCGCTGGATATTCTGGACCTGAATCAGCGGGGACATCTGGAGCAGATCCAGCTGGCCCGTATTAAAAAAGGGATTTGGGATTTAATAAATTCACAGGGAGGTATTAATAATTTCAAACTCCTGGGTATTGCTTTTTCCAGCGCCGGCCTTATCGACTATGAACAAGGTACGATAAGGGCTTCAAGGATACATGGTTTTGGCTGGGGACTGGAAATAGTGGAATATCTGGAAGAAAAGTTCGGTTTGCCGGTTATTGCTTTGAATGATGTGGACAGCGAAGGCATGGCAGCTGTGCAGGAACAGATAAAAAAAGCAGAAAAACAAGGCCATATTAACCATTACCCATGGACTGTGGCCGATAATATCAGCAATCTCAAAGCCGGGCAGAGCCTGGTTGTAACAGTATACGGAGGCGGCACTGGTATCGGCGGCGTACAGATCGAAGTTAGCAGAAATAATAATGAGCAGTTGACCAGCAAGATACTAACCGGCAGAAAACAGTCAGCCGGAGAACTGGGCCATAATTTAATGGACTTTACCAGCCCTGAAGTTAGAAAAGTCTGGGATGAAACTCGCAAAGAAGCGGATTCATGCGGTATATCTGAAGATTTTTTACAGAAACTTATTCAGGCACGTCAAACACAAGCCTGCCCCTGGTGCGGTAATTTTTTTGATTTGGAGAGCATGGCTTCCGGAGTCGCCGGTGATTTCTTCGCGAAATGGTTATATCAGTATTTACTCGACAATAAATATAACAACCTTTTTATTTTTGATCACTACATAATCAATAATCACAATCTGAAGTCTGAAACCGGCAGACTGGACCCTAAAGTTGCCATTGAAAATGTGAATATCGCCGACTTGCTGGAGGTCATTACGGATATCAGGGAAGCTGACATCATAATTAAATTAATGGTCAGGATGTGGGCAGCCCATATTGCACAGCTTCATAAGGATAGTTTGGGCCTTGAATTTAATGGTGTAAGGCAGGATTGGAATAATTTTATTATTACCCATAAATTATCGGGTGGAACTTATTTCAAATTGCTGCTTATCGAATCATTAAGAGAAGATTATGGCCTCAATTTCAGGGATAATATTTTTATTGAGTTTAATTATAATGTGGATAATCAGGCTTTAGGGGCTGTTCCGGCTTTGCAATCCGCGGTAAAAGAAGCGAGGAAGTTATATGGCCTCTAAAATTATTTCCGTAAATGATAATATTTTCAAGCTGGTTATCCATACTCCTTCACTAGCTCTGGAACAGGAAGGTCTCAGAAATTGTCAACAGCTGGCAGGTACCCATAGCTCTGAAAGCACATTAACACAAAAACTTTTTGCCTCAGCAAATATTAGAAATTTTTCCAATATGCCGATAACCCAGACTCATATTTCTACTGTCAGCCCATTTTCCGGAGCTGCTTTCGGACTAAACCCGGATAGCCTGGATTTGCTGCAGGTTACTGAAATTAAAAATAATGAAATGCTTAAAAATATGGTGCCTTTAAGAAAAATACAACCTGTCTATTATCATGGTTACTCATGTTCAGGTTCAAGACAAGAGGCAACAAATAAGCCGCAGGAAATTCTCCAGGGACCACAGACGATTGATTTTACCAGGCTCAGATATTCACAGAGATTGATAATGAGCGAAGCCTCCCGTATTTTTTTCAGAAATTTGAATGATAAAAAAATTGATGTAGAACGTACTGCTATTTATGAAGATTTTATGAAAAATAATGAGGAGTGGTTAAAATACAATTCCGAACATTTATTTATTCAGGAAGAAATGACCCGTAGAGGTTATGGCCATGATTTTAGAAGTTGGCCTGATGCTTTCCGTAAGATGGATAACCCGGCTGTGGACAGATTTATGATAGATAATGCCGCAGAATATGAGCGTTTTAATGAACAGTATGTTTATACTCAATTTTTATGCCATGAACAGGAATTGATAAAAGCCAAAGCGGCCAGAGCGCTGGGAATAAAAAGGGAAGTTAATTTGGCTTACGGTATCGATCCCTCTGCCAGCGGAGATGTATGGGCATTACAGCGGGATGTTTTTGATCTGCGTTATAATATCGGCTGTTATCTGGAACGTGATAACGGCTACAACGAGCAGAACTGGGGGAATCCTCAGTACCGCAGCGGTTACGCCTTTGAAAGGTTTCTAAAAAAAAGGCTGGAATATCTGGCGCAATATGTGGACAGAATATATCTGGACCACCTTTGCGGTTTTACCAATAAATATAATTTCCCTGCCATGGAAAAACAGGAAGGAACGCTGGATGGCAGGCATCCTGTAAAAGGTTTTTTTGAGCTGCCTTTATATGAAACGGATATTATTAATAATCCTAATTGCCGGTATTCAGCTATGCCCGATAAGGACTGGGTAATCGGACAGATGAAAGATAAAGTCTATGACATGCTTAAACTCATACTGGATGCAGGTCTGGAAGTGGGCGGAGAAACCCTGGGAGACCCCGACAGAATGTATGCTGTAAAGCTGGCCATTATAAAATTGCGCGGGGAAGGGTATGATTTACCTTTGATGCATGTTTCCATAGATGAGCAGCATCAGGCGAATTTCCCCTTTATAAAAAATATTCCGCCACATAGCGAATTATTTACTACCACTCACGATAAACCAACTTTGCCCCAGTTTTTATATAATACGCGGGGAACTGATACCTTGTGGTTTAAACCGCTTTATCTGGCTAACTATCTCACTCAGTTTCTGGGATTCATGGTTTCTCCCAATAAGGTACCTGTAAAACCCGAGCACATGACCCGCGAATTTGGCAGGGAAATCCTGCTGCGTTTTGCCGGATCTACAGCCAAAACACTGACAATTCCTTTGCAGGACATAATGAGCCTGATGTTCCCTGATGAAATTCTGGCCCGTACAGATTTGAACCTTAATGAACCTGGAACATCCTGTGCCACAGACAATTACAAGCAGAATTTCAGCAAGCGTTTCTGGTTTCTGGAAAAATTGACTCGTGACAAAGAGGTTATGGATGTCCTGAGCAGATTGGCGGCCAGACAGGGTAGCGTTATCGACCGGCCAATACCGTTGCAGACTGAAGGAGACTTCTATGCTTACGCAGCTCAAAAGAGCCGTGGAAGTGAAATAATTTATTTTAATAATTCCATGGAAAAGTGGCGACTGTATGAGCATGCGGCCAGATATCCCGCTATTTTGGAAATGCTTATTGCCAATACCAGAGATACAACCCAGGAAGGATTGGTTCGTCTGCCCCAAAGTCTGCATAACCTTTTGTATGATACAGAGAAATATTGTCTTAAAGACCTTGATACCAATGTGGTCTATCAGAGATACGGGAATCTGTTAAAGGAAGGATTGTACATCAAACTGGAAGGCAGACAAGACCATCACTTTGTAGTTTATTAGTTTATTATGAAATATAAATTGCTTTCATTTACAGAGGTTTTATTACAAACAAGATCGGCAAAAAATTTGTATGAGCTTTTCTGGGGTTGCTCCAATCAGTCAAGAGTTATAAGGATCACGGATAGCGACAAAGAAAAACGGGGATTTGCCGAACAGGAAATAAAAGTAAACATGCAGGAATCCACCTTTTTTTGGAGAATGGTTGAGAATCCTTCCTCTGAATTAAACGAAATCCTTACGAGACAACAGGTTTTCAAAACATTGCTGGCAGACCAAATGCAGCTTAAACAGTTGATCAGGGATAAAAACAGGTTCTATGATTTGCGCAAGGCGTTTAAATATTTACTGGACGTCGATTACGAAGAATACGTCGTAAGGCGAGTGGACAAAGAATATCAGCCCAGGCCGCGTATCAGACAGCTTTTTGAGGATTACGCGGTTAGCCTCAACTGGCCTGAAATTGAAATTACCTTCAAGGGAAAAAATAGTTTTGATGATCTGGATACGGTTAGCGGTTTTATGAAAGAGCTGACCGTTATCCCGAAAATGCTGAACAATTTAGCAACAGCACTATTGTTACTGCCTGACAATTTTCTGTCCGGGCATGGCACAGTCCTGACCAAAGCTTTACAGTCCCTTGATTTGCATGAAGCCTTGCAAAAGGCGTTAAACGGTAATTTTACAATGTTTGAGGCGATGAACGATTTACTTCATTCTATTGAAGGTAAAATCCAGGCTTTGGGCGCCATTTTACGCTTGGCCGAAATTGCCTCCGATAGCGGTTACGCATTGGTGACCTTCGATGAAGACTATGCAGAGAATTATATAGGCGCCTGGCAGTTCAAAAAGAAATACGACTCCTGTTCGGATGGAAAATGCGGCAGTCCTAAAAAAAGACAAGTACCGAATGATTCACCCAAAGACAAAGCGATCACAGTGCTTACCGGCGATATCATGTCCGGAAAATCATTTAATTCGGAAACCGATTTTCAGTTGCGCATCCTGGCGCAGTCCACGGGTTTGGTACCGGCAAACAGCGCTAATTTGCATATTTATCATATCCTGGGTTTATTGGGCCGTGGGCTAACTGACGCCGCCAACAATCTCAGCGCTTACGGCAGCGATGTGATGAACTTGCGCGAACTTCTTGATAAGGCGGCAGGTTGTACTGGCAAGGCATTGCTTATTACCGATGAGTGGGGTTCCACCACCGCGCATACCGATCAAAACTGGATTTTGCAAGCCTTTGCAGATTATTGTCGTGAGAGAGCTGTTAAAGTACGGATCGCTACCCATAATGATCTTTTTGTAAAAGCAAATCTGGAAAACGCTGACGTCGGTATTTACCATTTGCAAACGCGGCCCTTAGCTGACGGAAAAGTAGAATTTTTGTATAAACTAGTTCCTGGCATCTCCGAGTCGCATATTTTGGAGATTGCAGAAAATATGGGCTTTAACGAGCGTGTATTGCAGATTGCCCGTGATTATTTACAGGGAAATCTTAAGCCCGCAGAAATTAAGCCGTTAAAAGTAAAACAACTGCATAGGTATAACGACGCTGAGAGGGCTTTGATGAAACAGCAGGCTGTAGGGTTTATGCCTTTTTTCCCGTCTCTGGATGAACTTATTCCGATTGAACGGGAAATTGAGATTTGGGAAAAAGAAACCGGAAGACAAAAAATAAAGGTAACCACGCTTTTTAAAAAACATACTGAGGATATTCAGGAAAGCAGGGATCGCTTGAGAAATTTATATACGCCTGTTCCCAGACCTAAATACCAAAGGCTGTTCTTGAAATTAAGCGATGATGAAGACTTTAAGTATGGCCTGCGCAGGTTAAACGTAAAAGCCTGGGATTTTTTACTGCAAGATTTTTTTTATGAGGCTCCGATTCTGGAGCCGGCGGCTTTGCTGGAAAGACAACGCCTGTTTGCCGAGCTTATAGCCAACGACAGGTATTCGGAATTTTCAACTCTTTTTGATAAGCTCTGGGGACAAATGCGATATTTCTCTCATTTCACAGGAATTGCCGGAGCCTTTGACCGTTTTAACAGCTTTATGCTGGAGAAAACCTATAATCAGATTATGGAAGGACAGGACAAAGACTATTACAGAGAAGAAGTCAGCGATACAGGCATGTTTATGCTGGCTGTTAAACTGAATGTAGATTTGCTTAAACTGCCTGCCGAAAAACTGGATTTGGAAAATGACTTTGCCAAGCTTACCCGAATTCTGGAAATCCATAAGGAACAGGACCGTATGGAACGGGTCCATGATTATAAAGATGAAACCGATAGTAAAGCGTATCGAGAGCAGCGCAGCGCTCTTTACCGGGAAGTATTGAAGTTGGCCAAACTAAAAAGCAAACCCGAGAAATACACTGAGGTCACGAAGCGGGCTATGGGCAAAATTGTATCTCAGTTATACAAGAAATTGAAACCGCTTGTCAAACCTGTGAATTTGTATGATTTGAATACCATAGAACTTAATGAGTTGTTTGCCAAATATAGCCCTGAGTTTGAAAAGGTCTATAACAGCGCTGATTCTTTGTTTAACAAAGCTTTGGTAATGTTCAAGTTTATCAACTTGTTTTTGGATGGCCGTGATTACAGTCAGGAACTGGTTTCTCTAATGAAGAGTTATGACTCTGTCTATTTACATCAACTGGCCAATTATTTTGAACGTTGCTTAAAAGCTTTTTGGGGTGAGTTTAGCAACGGTCTGCAAATCCTGGAACGATTAAAAGAGGATAAAATTAATTATGAGTTGACTGGCAACGCCAACATGAATTTTGACCAGTTGGAAATGGAGATTAAAAAGCTGGATACTCTTTTTGCCTTGGCTAAGTTTTTTAAGGAGGAGGGATTTGCCGAAGTAGAGTTTAATGAAAACGGTGAGCTGAATTTAACAGAACTTTGGAGCCTGCTTTCTCCAAAAGCCGAGCAGGTACACAATTCGTTTGCCTATAATACTCCGGATAAGTCGGAAAGGGTCAAAATTCTTTCCGGATTTAATATGTCAGGAAAGTCCATGGCTGAAAAATCACTGGTCCTGGGTATGCTTTGTGCTCAGGTAACCGGCTTTGCGCCTGCCCGAAAAGCCACGATGCCCATTATGGACGGCGTGGCTATTACAACCAGGGTCAAGGCAAGAACCGATAAAAATCTTAGCGCCGGCGGCACAGAAATAACTTATCGCAAAAAACTGTATGAATTTCTGCAACAACGTGAGCTGGCTTTTGTGGCAGATGATGAAACCTTTTCCACAGTCCCCCCGAAGTATCAGGGTGCGCTGACCTATGGCTTCACAACAGATATTGCCGAACGCGGCCATCTGTTAACTATAGCTCATCATCATCATGAATATGTGGCTGACTTTTTGTCTCTGAACCATAAAATAACAGGGGTCTATAATTTTCATACAGACTTGCGAAACCCGGGGGAAGTTATTTTTACCCATCGTGTTCAAGAAGGCCATCAGCTTTCGCATGCTATCGATGTAGCCGAGAGCCTTGGTTTGCAGCCGGAAATAATTGAGAGGGCCAGAGAAATAGAGCGGGGCAAATAGAACATACATCATTTAGAGTGTAACTCACGCTTCGTCATGCTCAGGGTGACAAAGACAATGGTCATACTGAGCTTGACGAAGTATGACACCATTAAGCTTGTTCTTAGCAAAATCTCTCAGTAATATTTCACTGCATACATAATAGATTTCAGACGATAAATTAATATGAGACTCAAAGTTATTTCCTTCCCTGCATGCATAGCTTTGGCTGAACTGATTAACAGGGCTTTGGACCCGCAGGATTATCCGGTGCGTTGGGGTCCGGATAGCACAATAATATCCAGACGGGCAGCCAGGTATCAGGGCAACATTGATATGCTGACCGCTGAGGATGAAAAGATTAAACAAAATTTGTTGCTGATACACCAGAATTTAAATCATATATCTGAGATAAAGGATTTAAATATTTATCTGGGCCAGTTGGCTGGGCCTGTAGCGGACAACCTCGAGGAAATTATCAGTAAACTGGGAAATTATTATCAGGAGCATAATCCCATTATTATTCCGTTAAGCCCGCAACAACCGGAACTACCCTATGTAGCCGGTATGCTTCTGGGCGATATTCGTCTGGGCCGGTTTGTACAGGATAATTTCGTGAGCAGTATGAAGATAAAGCTGGATACTAAGACTAATTTGCTATTTATTAACAGCGGTTTATCTCCTCTGGAAATCTGCCTGGTAACCATGCATCAAATGCATAGTCCTACAACTTCGGTAAATGGTTTCGAGGATATATTCCGTTATTTTGTTCGGCTGGGTTTAGCCGACTACAAAGCTGAATGTGATTTTGAAACCCTGGTTCT
>JAQURL010000074.1:0-3175 GCA_028715625.1 Candidatus Margulisiibacteriota bacterium
GGTAGTCAGGGAGAACCGCTTTCAGCGCTTTCCCGGATAGCCAATGATAACTACAGGTTGTTCCAGATAAAACCCGGAGACACAGTTATTGTTTCCGCGCTGCCCATTCCGGGAAATGAAAAAACCGTTTATTCCGTTATCGACAAACTTGGCCGCAAAGGAGTGCAGGTAATCTATGAGGAAGCTTCCAAAATGCACGTGTCAGGTCATGCCTATGCGGAAGAATTAAAGCTTATTTTGATGCTTTTCAAGCCGAAGTTTTTTATACCTGTACATGGGGAGTACCGTCATCTTTCAGCGCATGCCCAGCTGGCAAGAGACCTTGGGAATACAGAGGAAATCATGATCGCGGAAAACGGTGATATTATTCAGATCGATAAAAACAGTATAAAAATTATCGACAAGCTGCAGCTGCATTCCACCTATATAGACAGTAATGATATGTGTTTGGATGATGAACAGCTGATTAATATCAGAAAAAATATGGCCAGCGACGGAGCTGTGGTTGTAGTGCTTTTTATTCATAACGAGCTTCAATCTATTCAGCATATCCAGATAACCACCAAAGGTGTGGTTATGGATGAAATGCCTTTTCTGAAAGGATTGCAGGACAGTATTGCTGACCAGTATAACTACTTGTTCGGCAAAGGAAATGTGACTAAAGAGACCCTGGCTCAGCAGATAGAAGATATGGTCAGAAAATATTTGCTGAAAAAAATAGACAAAAATCCGGAAGTAATCCCGGTTATCATCTATAAATAGATGGACCGTTTGCTGTTGCATGTTTGCTGTGCTCCCTGTTCTACTGCTGTAATCGAAAGACTAAAAAACGAATACGAACTGGGTTTGTATTTTTATAATCCTAATATTCATCCTCAAAAAGAATATTTTTTCCGCTTGCGGGAGCTGATGAAATTTGCGGCCCAAAGTAATATTCCGGTAATAGAGGCTGATTATCCGCTTAAACAATGGTTCCGGCTCGTGGCCGGCAAAGAAAAATGTTCAGAAAGAAGCGGAGAGCGTTGTGAAATATGTATTTCCACCCGTCTGTTAAATACTGCCGAAAAAGCCGCTGAACAAGAATATTTATGGTTTGCCAGTACTTTGTCCGTGAGTCCGCATAAAAATGTGGAGCAGATTAATCGGCTGGGAGAAGCAGCCGCGAAACATTACGGCATAAAGTTTTTGCCTGCCGATTTTAAAAAAAATAACGGATTTCAAAATTCTATAACTCTTTCCAGAGAACAGCATATGTACCGCCAGAATTACTGCGGTTGCGTTTTCAGCATGCTGGAACGGAAGGCAAGGGATAAGGCGTGAAACGTGAAAAGTGAAGCGTGAAACGTGAAAGGCGTCATACTGAGCCAGTTTACCCTGAGCTTGTCGAAGGGAAGTATGACTAAGTATTACGAAGCATGACAGTAGAAAGTGAAAAGTGAAGCGTGAAACGTGAAAAGTGAAAGGCGTCATACTGAGCTAGTTTACCCTGAGCTTGTCGAAGGGAAGTATGACAATTAAATTGATATCTAAGAGCCCCATAAAAAATCACTAAATATGTTATAATAAATTCAAATGCGGTCAATGATGTTAAAGATGTTATTGAGAACGCTCAACTATATTTTTTTATCCGGTAGCAGCAGTTGATGTTTAAACTAAAAAACCCTTCAGGATATATGTTTTCCAGCCTTGGGCAGGATATTTTCCATTTATTGCGAGGATTAGGCAGCTATACTTTGTTCACTCTGGAAATAATTCGTAATATTTTTTCGGGAAAAGTTAAGTTCAGGCATATTTTGGATCAAATGATAAAAATAGGCATTGATTCTTTGCCCATAACCGTAATTACCCTGACTTTTGTCGGTATGGTTTTCACCAATCAGGTAACCAAAGAGTTTTTCAAGATTGGCGCCGGCAAAATTATCGGCGGGATTGTAGGTTTTGCCGTGTGGCGTGAACTTGGGCCTTTATTTGCCGGGGTAGTAGTAGCTGCCAGAGTAGGAGCTGCCATATCGTCGGAAATAGCTGCCATGAAAGTTACCGAACAGCTGGACGCGCTGCGTTCCATGGCTATTAATCCCTTTTCCTATCTTTATGTGCCGCGTTTTATAGCTCTGGTTACCATGATGCCTATCCTGATTATTTTCGCTGATTTTGTGGGCTTCATTTCAGGTCTTGGTATATACTCCATACTTTATCATGGAAATCCTGTGGCCTATTTATCTTCCGCTTCGCAGATGCTTACATCGCTGGATATTTATGGCGGTATTTTGTTCAAAGGTCCTGTTTTTGGTTTTATCATCGCCAGTTTTTCCATATTTATCGGCGCTCATACCAAGCCTGGTGCCGTAGGTATAGGAGAATCAGCGATTTTTTCAGTCGTCAGTATTTTAATTACTTTATTTATTGTGAATTTCTTTTTATCCTATTTTATTTTTTAAATGATAAAAATAGAAAATGTTGTTAAGCAGTATGACGAGCACAAGGTGCTTGATGGCGTTAATATAAAAATTAAAGAAGGCAAAAAAACTACTATTATCGGTACCAGCGGTTGCGGCAAGAGTACTTTGTTGCGTTTGATATTAGGCCTGGAAACTTTTCAGGAAGGACAGATTTGGCTGGACGACATCGCTATTAAAGATTTAGGTGAAGAACAATTGAATAATATCCGTCTGAAGTGCGGTATGGTTTTTCAGTCTTCGGCCTTATTTGATTCTTTAACAGTCGGGGAGAATGTGGGACTTGTGCTTAAAGAACGTACAAAGCTCAGGGATTCTGAAATAAAAGAAAAAGTAATGGAAAAACTTTCTATGGTAGGTCTGGCTGATACTTACTATTTGATGCCGGGCAATCTTAGCGGAGGAATGAAAAAACGTGTGGCTTTTGCCAGGGCGATTGTAAATGATCCGCGCATCCTTCTGTTTGATGAACCTACTACCGGCCTGGACCCGATTACATCTACCACAATTGAACACCTGATAAATGATCTGACTGAAAAATTGAAAGTTACATCAGTAATCGTTACACATCAGATAAGTACTATTCTGAATACTTCCGAGCGTATCTATATGATCCATGACGGAAAAGCTTTTAAAACAGAGGGCCCGGACAAGATAATGGAGAGTGAAAATAAAATTGTTAATCGTTTTGTGAACGGAATTATCAAGAAGAAGAAGGA
>JAQURL010000074.1:3275-12627 GCA_028715625.1 Candidatus Margulisiibacteriota bacterium
ATGACTAAACGGGAACAAAAATGGAAAGTTATAGAATGAAAGATTTGAGGGAACGCAAATTTATAGTAAGATATTATTAATATGAAAAAAGAAACTAAAGTAGGTTTTTTTGTATTTGTAGCCATGGTTATTCTGGTTACGGGCATTATTTGGAAAAGCAATTTGATGCTGCAGGCCAACGGTTATATGATTATCGGGTCATTCAAAACGGTCAGCGGACTTTTGACCGGCGCTGAAGTGCGTTATCGCGGATATTCTATCGGTAACGTGAATAAAATTACTCCCGGGCCCAAAGAAATAAGGGTATATATGTTTATCCAAAAAAATATCAATATACCCGAAGGCTCCAGACTGCGCATAGATTTTGACGGTCTTATCGGTGAAAAATACGTGAATGTTCTTCCCAATCCCAATTCCATGAACTTTATACACTACGGAGCTATTCTTCCGGGTTATGCGGCTTCAGGTATAGTGGACTTTGTAGATGCCGGTACCGAGAACCTGATGGAAACCAAAAAAATCCTGGAGGTCCTCAGCAAGATAATTACCAGCGAAGACAGCCAGTCATCCATTCAGGGTCTGATCATAAACCTGAACAAGATCTCGCAGCGTCTGGATTCTGTAATGACCAAAGTTGATACACTTTTTGAACAAAAAAATGTGCAGAATGTCGGACAGAATATCAGTGATATTTTAGTCGGAATAAAACGTGTAGTTACCAATGTCGATCAGTTAGTAAGCAAACTCTCAGGCTCGGTAGACAAGCAGGATGTGAAGGCCATTGTGAGTAATCTGAAATCCGTCTCCGGTAAAATGAACGATCTTACGGATTCTTTCAGCAAAGACAAAGACAAATTGCTGCAGGATTTGCAGCCGGTAATCCAGGGTTCAAAAGAAATTGTTGAACAGACCAAGGGTTTTACTAAAAGCTTAAACAATTCAACCTCTTTTTTCCAACAAACCTCAGTAAATTTGCAGGCGCAAGTCCTGAATAACAGCACCTACGAAGTCGGCAGTCAGGTAAGTGTGGGCGACAGTTCTTTAAAGTTCGACTGGGGTACGCAGGCCAATGACCCGAACCTCAAAGCCAAAAACCTGACTTTCGGCAAAAAAATTATGGATAAAGTGAAAGCCTCCATCGGTTTGGTTAATTTTTACCCGGGTGTAAAAGTTGACGTTAAAGTGAACGACAGTCTATCCCTGGAAAATGAATTATATAATCCGAATAATGTGGGCTATACATTGAAAGCCTATTATTATCTGGTGCCCAACATCAAAGCCATCCTGGGCCTGGACCAGAACCAGCAGAACAGCACCTTCACCTGGGGCCTGGGCGTAGATTCCTATTAGCTAAACCGTCATTCCAACCTGCTCCCTGAGGCTCTCGAAGGTGCAGAAAGTCATACTGAGCTAGTTTGCCCTGAGCTTGTCGAAGGGAAGTATGACATGGACATAAATACTTATTTGATTTGCGATCAGCCCTGTCATCCCCGAGTAATCGGAGATCTACCCATCAAGAAGCAGATTCCCGATCGAGTCGGGAATGACATTCAAAAAATGAACATACAGTTGATCGCAAACAAACATTCCCTTCACCCTTCACCCTTCACCCTTCACTTTTCACTGTCCCCATAATATCCATCACATAAACTCCATATATATTCCCTGCAACAAAACCGATCCTCTTACGATATTTAATAGGTTTGAAAAAAAATTCAGGAGGTAGAAGTATGAATAGAAAAATTATTTCGGAAAATACAATAAAGGTTGCCATAAACGGTTTCGGCAGAATAGGCCGCCAGGTTTCCCGTATAATATTACAGCAAAATCCCAATATGGAAATTACAGGCGTTAATGATTTAACTCCGCTGGAGCAGTTAGTTCATTTGCTCAAATATGACTCTGCCTATGGACCTTTTCAAGGTTCTGTACGCATGACCCCTTCCAAAGACGGTATGATTGTAAACAACAAAATAATCCCTATTTACAGCGCCCGCGATCCTCATCAGATACCCTGGCAGTCCAGGCCTGATATAGTTGTGGAAGCTACAGGTATTTTCAGAAACGTGGGCGACGCGTCCAAAGCAGGATACGGAGCTCATCTTGATAACAAATACAGTCCCGCCAGATATGTAATTTTAACTGTTCCGGCAAAGGACAGTATCACTACAATAGTTATGGGTGTAAACGAATACATGCTGGACCCGCAGACCAGAATGGTTTCAAACGCTTCCTGCACCACCAATTGTCTGGCGCCTGTGGCCAGAGTTCTGCATGAAAGGTTTGGCATCATCAATGGGTTTATGACAACAATACACGCTTATACCAATGATCAACGTCTGGTAGATACCGGCCACAGTGATCTGCGCAGGGCCAGAGCAGCGGCTCAGAACGCTATTCCTACCAGCACCGGCGCTGCCAAGGCAGTAGGCCTTGTCCTGCCCGAACTTGTAGGCAAGCTGGACGGAATTTCCGTAAGAATACCGACCATCACCGGTTCACTGGTTGACCTGGTTGTTAATTTGCAAACCACACCGTCAGTTAGTGAAATCAATGCTGCGATGCGCGAGGCTGCGGAAGGAGAAATGAAAGGTATTCTGGCCTACACCGAAGACCCGATTGTTTCTTCAGATATTATCGGAAATTCGGCTTCTTCGATATTTGACTCCTTAAGTACAAAACAATTAGGAAGTTCAAATACTTACAAATTATTAACCTGGTATGATAACGAATGGGGTTATTCTTCCAGAGTTATCGACCTGGCCAGACTGCTAATGGGTAGAAGATAGTTTAAGATGTTATAGTCACCCTGAGCCTGGCTTGCCCTGCTCCCTGAGGCTCTCGAAGGGAGCAGAGCATCAGCATGACTACTAACCGTCATCCCGACTGAAGCGTAGCGTAATAGAGGGATCTTGGGATTAAAAGTACCAGCAACTCTTAAACTAAAGATTCCTCGACTTCGCTCGGAATGACGGCGCCAGCGCTTCGCTCCTCCGGTCGAAATGACGTGGCCCCCTAACACTTAACACTTATCTCTTATCTCTTATCCCCGAGCCCCGAGCGCTGCAGATTTATTTAAACAACCACTGTATTACCAAAAACGCCGGAATTACCAGAAGTATAAAGACCAGATACTGCGCAAACAGATAATTGTTCATGGTCAGAATATCCTTTTCTTTTTCGGGAATTGTTAAGAGGTTCATAGCCGGCGGCATCAGACTTTGAATGAAAAGTATTGTAAAGATATCCGCAGAGACAAACGGTTTAAGCATAATTACCAGAAGCGGGAACAGCAGATATTTGCTGATGGAAATTTTCAGATGCAGGATTAGATCGAGATTTTTCAGGTGTTGATATTGGTCAGCAATAAATCCACCGAATACAAAAAATAATATGGGGAAAAATAAAATTGATATAATTTTGGCCAGCGGTGCCAGAAGCGGCTGCAGGCTTTGGGCATCAGGAAGAAAAGTAAAAAAATGATCGGCAATGACCAAGGCAAAAGAAAGGATAGTCGCTGTTATGGGCGGATTAATTATTTCGCTGATATGAGTTTTTTTATTCATTATCCAGTAACCCAGAGAAAAAATTATCAGGTTAAACCCCACCAGGAACAGAAACAGAAGCAGAAGCAGCTCATGATTATTGGGGAAAGCCAGTAAAACAGGGAGGGGTAAATATCCGGCATTTTGGAAGGCCAGTATATTGAAAACAAATTTTTTCTCTGTCCTGCTGTAAAAAAATAAAACAAGCAGAGCAGCCGGAACAACAAAAAAACATTGTCCGAAAATTATAATTATATTGGACAGGAAATAATTATAATTAAAATTGTTCACAGTGGAAACAAAAATAAATAGCGGCAGGAGCAGAATGAAAACGATTTTATTTAAGATAAAAAATATTTGTTTGGGGAACCATTTTTGCCATCCCGACAAAAATCCGAGAAAAGTCCAGGCGGATAATATCAGAATGGTAGGTATAAGCGTCACGGAATAAGAGATTGGATAAACAGCTCGGTTTTACTAATACCATCTTTCAGGCTTTTTATAATACTCGTACCTACTATTGCCCCGTCAGCAATTTCCAGCGCGGCTTCTACATCCTTTTTGTTCCTGATACCGAAGCCCATGGCAATCGGGATTTTTTTGATAGATCGGACTTTTTTTATGGTTGTTTTCAAACGCGACATATCGGAAATGCTGTTGCCCGTTGTGCCCAGATAAGACATTAAATAAAGATAATAATCAGCCGAGTTTACTATGGCTTTCAGGGTGCTGTCATCCAGATTTTCCGAGATCATCCAGACAGATTTTATTTTTGAATTTTTGTTTAAATAGGGTTTGATAAAACCTGATTCGTTAAAAGGAAGATCAGGTATTAAAAGCCCCCTGACTATTTTTAATTCCGAAAAGTTTTTTATAAATTTTTTCAGGCCGTAAGCATAAAGCGGATTGGCGTAGGTCATTACGGTTATTTGCAGGTCAGGGAAACGGTTTTCATTAAGTTTCAGCGCTTCATATAAATCCTGCATGGCAAAAGTATGGGACGCTTTTTCCGCGGCCTCCTGGATCACCGGGCCGTCTGCTGACGGATCGGAGAAGGGTATGCCCAGTTCGATATAGCGAATGCCTGTTTCCTGACAAAATTTTAACAGCTGAATAGTAGTATTCAGATCAGGATAACCGGCCAGTATATAAGGTATTACATCATTATTCATTTATTTCAGTTTTCTTTATCAATACTTCGCCAGGTTTAGCATGACCAATGTTTATGTCACCCTGAGCTTGACGAAGGGTGACTATCGCACTGCACTTAGATAATATTTTTAATTTATTTATGTCACTTCTTATTAATGCCTCTTTTTTCAACCTAGACCAACCTTTTATTTGTTTTTCCGCTTTAATTGCATCCCTTGGATCAGCAAATGATTGTCTATAAGCTAACTCAACTGGTTTTCTTCTGTATGTATAGCACCGGGTATCGATTCCTAAATTATGTTCATTAATACGTTTATCTACGTTATTTGTGACACCGGTATAATAAGAATTGTCGCTGCATTTTACTATATATATGTAAATATTATTCATTTTATACTTTCTCTAGGTCATGCTTTCCTTCGACAAGCTCAGGGTAAACTGGCTCAGTATGACCAATGTTTATGTCACCCTTCGTCAGGCTCAGGGTGACTCTTGCACTGCACTCTTAAACAAAAGATTCCTCGACTTCGCTCGGAATGACGCCTTTCACGTTTCACTTTTCACGTTTCACGTTTCACGCGTCACCCTTCACGCTTCACGCTTCACCCTTCACCCTTCACCCTTCACGCCCTTAACCCTTAACCCTTATCTCTTATCACTTATCTCCTAATATAATTCCCATATCCTTATCTCCCCGTCCCGAGAGATTTACAACAATAATACTGTTTTTCTTGATTTTTTCAGCCAGCTTGAAGGTATAGGCTAAAGCGTGTGAGCTTTCCAGGGCTGGCATTATGCCTTCCTTTTCTGTTAAAAGATGAAATGCTTTTTCTGCTTCCTTGTCCGAGACAGATACATATTCTGCCCGGTGTTTGTCTTTTAGAAAGCTGTGTTCAGGCCCCACACCCGGGTAATCCAGCCCGGCCGAAATCGAATGGGTGGGCGATATCTGACCTGTAGGTGTAGAAAGTAAATAAGAAAATGACCCCTGAAAAATTCCCGGATGACCTTTGCCCAGAGTGGCGCAATGCTGCCCCATTTTTTCTCCCTGTCCACCGGCTTCCACACCGATTAACCGAACAGCAGGATCTTTAATGAAAGCCGAAAATATCCCGATGGCGTTACTCCCGCCGCCCACACAGGCTATCACATAATCAGGAAGTTTTTTTTCTTTCAGCCGGATTTGTTTTTTTGCCTCCCGGCCGATAATGCTTTGAAAATATCTTACAATTTCCGGATAAGGGGCGGGTCCCATGGCCGAACCCAGTAAATAGTAAGTATTCCGCAAGTTGGAAATCCAGTCTTTAAATGTTTCGGTAACAGCTTCTTTCAGGGTCCTGCTGCCATAGGGCACACCACGTACTTCCGCTCCCAAAAGCTCCATGCGCTGTACGTTGGGCTTTTGTCGCTTCATATCTTCTTCTCCCATGTATACCACACAATCCATGTTCATCAGGGCTGCTGCTGTGGCTGTGGCTACTCCATGCTGACCGGCGCCGGTTTCAGCTATGATCCTGGTTTTGCCCATGCTTCTGGCCAGCAGTATCTGCCCCAGGGTATTATTAATTTTATGCGAGCCGGTATGGTTCAGGTCCTCGCGTTTCAGATAAATTTTTTGCGAAAACTGTTGGGATAAATTACGTGCGAAATAAAGCGGAGAAGGCCTGCCAACGTAATCTTGCAGTAAAGATTTAAATTCATCAGTGATTTTTTTATTTTTTTTAAAGGCCTCAAACGCGCTTTCCAGTTCGTGCAGAGCCGGAATCAGCAGTTCAGGAACGAATTGTCCTCCGTATTTGCCAAAATAATGTTTTTTCATAATTTATTTCATTGTAATATGGGAAAGAAGTTAAAACAAATATTTTTTTTTAAGCTAAACTAATATACAATATAATCAATATGGTAAAAATATTAACAGTTGATGATGCGTATTTTGTCCGGATCAAGCTGAGAAATTTTCTGGAAAGCAAAGGTTTCGAGGTAGTTGAGGCTGGTAACGGGCTGGAAGCTATCAACCAGCTTCAGGCAGAAAAACCGGACATTGTGTTTTGTGATATTACAATGCCGGAGATGGACGGCCTGGAAACCTTAAAAAAACTGAAAGAACTTAATCCGGATGTAAAAGTGGTAATGCTTACCAGTCTGGGAGAACAAACAATACTTATGGAAGCCCTTGCCGCGGGAGCCCTCAATTTTCTGGTTAAACCCTTTGAAGAAGATAAAGTGCTGGAAATTATCAATAGTATTATAAAATAGGGAGTTATACTCGTATTTGAGAAGAGTATATACAATTATGGGAATTTTAGGTAATATTAAAAAAAGATCATAAGGGTTGGGTGCATATTTATGGTAAAAGTGTTAGTGGTTGATGATAAGTATTTTGTGCGTTTGAAAATAAAAACTCTCCTGGAAAAAAATGACTACGTTGTAATAGAAGCCGAAAATGGCGTGGAGGCTGTAAAAGTATACGAATCCGAAAAACCTGAACTGACATTATGCGATATTATTATGCCGGAAATGGATGGAATTTCCGCCCTGAAAAAGATCAGGGAAATCAATCCTCAGGCCAATGTAGTTATGATCACCAGTCTGGGAGAACAGTCAATACTGATGGAGGCATTGTCCACAGGCGCGAAAGAAGTTCTTCTTAAACCCTTTGATGATGAAAAAGTATTGATGATTGTTAAGAAATATACATAAATAACAATAAATATCGATAAATTTTTCTGCTGTTTGTAACGATATATTACTAACTGGAAGAATAAATTTTTAATTTGAGGAGAGGGATATGGATTTTGTAATACACCAGAAAACTCAAAAAATTGTTCACCCCACAGATTATCTGAAATTAATTCATTTGGATAAACAAGTTGCTGTTAAAAGAAACAGTTTCAAACAAATTCCAGACGATGTGGAACTTATGGAAATGACAAAAAACAGTCTGGAACTGTCTAATGTGTTATCTTCGGAAGTAGTAGAAGAATTGTCCGACAAATTGATTTATTATTATTTTCATTTTCTTATCAACAGGGACCAGAAAATAAAAACTCATTTTTATAATGGTTTTATCAAGTTAATGACAGAACTGATAAAAATGGGATACAAGATGAACAGTTTCGGCTTTATTAAAGAAATTTCCTCTGAAAAAAGAAAACATACCGAACAGTTAATGGCTTCTTTAATTGAAAAAATAGAGGCTGACCAGTCTGCTTATCATTATAAGGAAATCAGCAGACTTTATGAGAATGCCAGAATGGAACACACAGCTTATGGCGAGCATATCGAGCCTCTGCTTAATACCATTATACAAAGGCTGCCCGTAGCCTTCTATTAAGGTGAAATATGCGTTATAAAATCGTCAGTATCCACAGGAATAAAGTGTATGAGAGCTGCCAGTCGGTGCAGACCATTGAAGAAAGCTCTGATATTCTCTATCTGATTTATGATTCCAGACATGAAAAAATATTAAAACCTACCGAAAGCAATGTAGAGGTTTATCTGGCTGATCAGATATTTTCTTTTTTTCTGGAGTTCAAGACAGGTTATATATTATTACACTCCGATCCCTGGAAACCCATACCCAATAAAGAATTGAAAGACAGGCTTATGGCTTTAGTCAAAAAAACTTCAGGCGGTAGGTTTGTGATGTTCGCCGATTAGATTGCTGAGTTCTATATAAGTATCAATCTCCAGATCTTCTCCGCGTATTGTTTCCTTTAATTTCATCTTGTTAAAAATTGATAGCAGAATATTTTTATCGGTTTTCATATAGGGTGATTTATTCAGACAATTCAGCAAAGTTTTCCTTTTTCCCCAGAACGCGCTGCGAATTATGGCGTTATACACTGATATATCCTTTATTCTTGTCAGAAATTCTTTGGCAGGTGTGATTTGAATATAAGCTGAATCTACATTGGGTACGGGATAAAAAGAATTTCTGGAGACATTAAACAGTTTTTTCACTTTGGCCCTGGTCTGGCAGAATATAGCCAGTGAACTGTAATCTTTTTCTCCGGGCCGGGCTGTTATCCGTTGAGCGATTTCCTTTTGGACCATCAGGTACATGTCTTTAAGCAGAGGGTATTGCAAACATTTTTCAATTATCGGGGTGGTAATATAGTAAGGGATATTGGCAACAACAATAAAAGCTTTATCTATAGTAAAGTCACTTTCCAGAAAATCCTGCAAAAAAAGCTGTACGTGCTTATAATTTTGTAATCTGGTTCTGGCTTGTTCATAAACCAGCCGGTCTATCTCATAACTGTATATAGGTGTCTCAATATTTTGGGCCAGAATTTCTGTAAGCAGGCCGCTGCCTGTACCGATTTCCAGGACCGGATAATTCCTGGGAATAACCCCTATAATTTTTTCTCTGATATTTTTATCAAAAAGAAAATTTTGCCCCAGACTTTTTTTCACGCCTCACCCCGCCTCACCTCGGCACTTCGTGCCACCCCTCTCCGCTTGCGGAGAAGGGAAGTTTCATTGAATCATTTTCTCCCTTTCTCCGTTTACGGAGAGAGGGTCGGGGAGAGAGGCGGTGTGAGACCAGCCTTATTGCCAGCTTTATCGCCTCAGTCATACTGGAAGGATCGGCCAGCCCTTTGCCTGCTATATCCGGAGCAGTACCGTGATCGGGTGATGTGCGTACAAAC
>JAQURL010000075.1 GCA_028715625.1 Candidatus Margulisiibacteriota bacterium
CCACATCTTTTTCTTAAATATTCAGGTAAAAACTTGAAAGGAGAGGAAGTTATTACCGAGGTTGTTAAGTACAGTAATTAAAGCAGGACATCTTGATTGACAGAAAGAAATTACTCTGTTATATTTTCCCTGCTATTAAGATTTTGCGGGCTACGAATCGCCGAAGTTACGGTGAACGAAGCTGATTGAAAAATTAATTGATGAAATTCCCTTTGATAATACTGGGGCGGGCTTGCCTCGCCGTAGTGCACCAGAGGTGAACGGAGGCGGGCCCTTAGCTCAGCTGGTCAGAGCAACCGGCTCATAACCGGTGGGTCGTAGGTTCAAGCCCTACAGGGCCCACCAGCATAAAAAGGTTTGCAGCAAACCCTCGTTTTATTAGAAAATATCCATTATAATTAGGTAAATAAACATAGCGAAAGGATAAGATATGAAGTTATCTATTATTGTTCCGGCTTATAATGAAGAAAAAAGTATAGGTAAGACACTGGAAGGGCTTAAAAATCAGTCTTACAAAGACCTAGAAATAATAGTTATTGATAATAACAGTAAAGATAAAACATCGGAAATAGCTAAACAGCATGTTGATAAAGTTTATTTGGAAACACAGCAGGGTTATATCTATGCAGTTATCAGAGGAGCAAAGGAAGCCAGCGGAGAACTTATAACTTTTTGTGACGCTGACACTGTTTATCCCCGCGATTGGGCTGAAAAAGCCGTAAAACCATTTATGAAGAACAGTAAAGTAGTTGCTGTTTATGGCACATGTGCTACTTTTGACTCAGGCAAGATCAGTAGTTTTTTCAATTATTTGGGCTATACAGTGTTTCTTATGGTTTCTCGTACTCTGGGTCTGGATAATACTTCAGGTTTTAATTTTATAATGAGAAAGTCCGCTTATGATAAAGTAGGCGGCTATGATCCGGCATATAAAAAAATGTCCCCGGATATAGAACTCGGTAAACGTTTGAAAATAACCGGAAATATCAAGTTCTTACCAAGCCTGAAAGTTTCTTCATCAATCAGAAGATTTAAAGAAAAAGGAAAGATAAAGACATTCTTTATGTTTGCTAAAGCCTGGTGGTCCATGCTTAGGAATAAATTGCCCGATGTAGATTATGCCGAATACAATAAAGTAAAGAAATAATGCCAACGTTAGATAATACTATTTTTATAAAAAGCAAGTCCTTTCTCCATTTATGTAGAGAGGATTTAGGAGAGAGGCGATGAAATATACTTGCCCTCGGGGTACTCGTGATATTTTACCTGAAGAAAGTTACGCCTGGCGTTATATCAGCAACCAAATAATAGATATACTGACTTTATATAATTATCAGGAAATACAAACACCTATATTCGAATCTGCGGATTTGTTCCAACGCGCTGTGGGTGATACAACAGATATAGTTGAAAAGGAAATGTATATATTCAAGGATAAAGGTGACAGGTCTCTTGCCCTAAGACCTGAAGGTACTGCTTCAATTGTTCGGGCTTATCTGGAAAACAGTAACTATTTTCAAAAACGTCGTATAGTTAAGTTGTTTTATACTGGTCCTATGTTTAGATATGAAAGACCACAAACCGGTCGTTATCGACAATTTAACCAGATTGGAGTGGAATGTATAGGGTCAGCTTCTCCATTTATCGACGCCGAAACTATGATCATGGGAGTTCATTTATTCCAAAAGCTGGGCATAGAAGGACTTAAAATTGCCATCCATTCCGTAGGCTGTGATGTATGTCGACCGGTTATTCGGGAAAGATTAAAGGGTTTTGTTGAGTCTATTTTGCCTAATCTTTGTTCGGACTGCAAGAGCAGGTTTGATCGCAACCCTTTACGTATACTGGATTGCAAGAACCCTGATTGTCAAACATATTTCGCGGGTATGCCGGAAATGGGTGATGCTCTTTGCAAGGAATGTAATGATCATTTTTTAAGCGTTATAAATCTTCTTGAAGAGAATCAAATCAAGCATGAGGTAGATTCACACCTGGTCAGAGGATTAGATTATTATACAAAAACTGTTTTCGAAATACGCTCGCCGCTACTTGGTGCACAAAATGCAATTTGTGGAGGTGGGCGTTATGATAATCTTATTACCGAACTGGGAGGGCGAAAAACACCGGCTTTTGGATTTGCCATAGGCCTGGACAGGCTCTATATGGTTTTTTCTCAATTGAACTTACTGATACCGGGTTGGCAGGATCTACCTTTTTTTATCATAGGCTTGGGTAGTAAATCTATGGATAAAGCCCTTTCCCTGACCCAGGAACTACGCGGTAAGCAGATAAAAGCTGAAATGTACTTTAAAAATGGGCCGATTAATGATGGACTAAAGGAAGCCTTAAATCTGAAGACAAAATTTGCTATAATCATTGGTGAAGAGGAGTTGGAAAAGCAATTTTATACTGTAAAAAATTTGAAGGACAAGGTTCAATTTACAGTTAAAACAATTGCGGATATTATTAAATTACTTGATTGATTAAAATCGAGTTGTGGGGGATCAGCATTAGAATACTTTTATTATTATTAATATTATCTCTGTCTTATGGGATAATAGACCCTATTTACACAGGCGCTGTGGACCTGCGCTATTTGTATTCCAAAAATACTTATAAAAGCACCGGAACTTTTACCCTTAATGATATGCAGTTAAATGTAAAATTTCCATTAAACAAAAACTATGAAATATATTACGAAACACACCTGACTACACAAAATATGGAGCTGTTTAATCAGCTTTATCTTGACCTGGATGGTAATGGCTGGCCTGTTAATACAAAAATAGGGCGTTTTCTGGTGGCGTTCGGCAATGAAAAAATAAATCAGATTGATAAAGAGTTTATAAGTAATTCCTTGCTCAGGGACACGATCTGGGGCAATAACGTCTATTTAATACCACGAGAAGAAACCGGTATTGATGTTTATTATCATTCCAGACCTTTTTCCGCGGATTTTTATTTGGTAAACGGCAAGGGGTCGAACCTGGAGTTGAACAACGATAAGGAGGGCAAATCTTTCGGAACAGATCTGCGTTTTTTATTAAGGGATTTTTTAGATATGGGATTGTCTCTATATTTCAGTGATATGAGCGATACAACTTTTTATGGAAGTAATAATCAATATATACTTCTTGGTAATGATTACGCTTTTAGTTTCTGGGATATCGACCTGAGCTTTGCCTTTCTGGCGGCCAGTGGAAAGTTGAATGGGGTCTCCCAGGAGATGAACGGGGTCATGGGTCAGGCTTTTTACAAGTTAAATCCCCGACTTTCATTTGGAGGAAATGTTTCATTGCTTACCAGGTCAGGGGCATTGGATATGAGAGGATTAGCGGGAATAAATTATTTATTATATCCTGATATTTACTTGAGGTCTGAATTATTATTAGATAGAATAAATAGTGTAACGGATTATCAAATCCAGATTCAACTTTTAGTGAGGTTATAAAATGAGCGATGCTAAACAGTATTTGATTGCACGCATAAAAGACGAACGGTTCGCTTTTGATATTCAAAACGTACATGAAATATTGCGCGACCAGAAAATATCTAAAGTGCCCAGTAAACTGGTGTTTCTGGAAGGGATAATAAATGTACGCAATAAGGTAATTCCGCTTATTAATTTGCGGCAGAAGTTGTACCAGACCGCAAATTATGATAAGGATTATGTGGTTATTATTGTCAGCGACGGACAGAAAGATAATATGGTAGGTTTAATGGCCGATGAAGTGCAGGAAGTTATTCTATTACCGGATAATTTAATAGACAAGCCAATGCTTTTTAACAAAGGTTATGGTGAAGAACTGATAAATGGAATCGGTAAATTGGAATCGGGACTGGTTATAATCCTTAATATATCAAATATTTTTACAGAAGAAGACCGGGTAATATTAGAAAAAGTGAAAAAGGAAAGTATTAAAGAATCTTGAATCGTTCCAAAAGGTTTGAAAACCTTATACAGGCAGATACATCGACACAATACTTCAGCGAAGACCTGACAGATGAGCTTTTTTTTGATATTCCTTTGGATGTGATTATCAAAGCAGAAGAAAAATTATTAAGCAAAGAAGAACGAAGTATAGCTTATTTTTCAATGGAATTCGGTCTGGCGCCAAGTATTTATAATACATATATCAGTAAGAAGCCCATTACCAAACTTAATAAAAAAAGAGATTTTGAAGTGTTTTCCAATCTAAAACAAATGGATTATTACCATTTGGTACACATTGATACATTGGTGGACATGCCCATTTATAGCGGAGGTCTTGGTGTTTTGGCGGGCGATACAATGAAGTCTGCATCAGATTTGAAATTGCCTATGCTGGGTATCGGAATTTTATGGAACAAGGGTTATTTTGATCAGAAATTTTGTATGCATTACGGACAAATGCCGGGAGAATTCAATTGGGACCCATATACATATCCGGGGTTAATTAAGCTAAATAAAGAGATAGATATTAATATAGGCACGGATAAAATAAAATTTTATTTATGGAAATATTATGTTACCAGTTTTGATAAAAAGCATGTGGTACCTCTTATTCTTATTGATTCCAATCACAATGATAATCCCGAATGGGCCAGACAGCTTACCGGACAGCTTTATAACAGTGAAAGTGTCTGGTGGAAGATTGTACAACGAAAGATACTGGGCGTAGGGGGAATAAAAGCTCTGGATGCTCTAGGTTACTCAATAGAGATATATCATTTAAATGAAGGTCATGCTGCTTTTGCCTTTGTGGAAAAAGCTAAAGGATTGTCTGATGACGAGATATTACCTTTGGTCCAGCATTTCGCCTATACCTGTCATACACCGGTAGAAGCCGGTCATGATCGTCTGCCTATTTCCGAACTGAAGAAAGTTTTATCTGAAGAGGAACTGGCTATCACCAAAAAGCTGGGTCAGGATGATAACCCTGAACTGGTTAATCTGACCATTCTGGCGATGAACGCCAGCGCTCACGTGAATGCTGTGGCCAAAAAACATGAAGAGGTTACCAAAATTCAGTTTCCCAGCCATGAAGAGAAAATTCGAGGTATAACCAATGGAATTCATATTCCTACCTGGATCAGCAATTCCTTTGAAAATTTATTTAACGAATATCCGGAAGTTTTTATGAACTGGAAAGAACATCCAGAAAACCTTTGTAATATTCATACCCTAAAAAATGACCTGATTTTTAAAGAAAAACTTTGGAAAGCTCATAAAAAAAATAAAACGGCGTTGGCTGATTTACTGCGTTACTGGATGATAAAGGATAATGTTTTTACAATTGCCTGGGCCAGAAGAGCGGCGCCATATAAAAGACCCAGTCTGATTTTACAAAATCCCGAAAAGCTTATTGAAATAGCAAAAGTCTATGGCCCTATTCAGATTTTATTCGCAGGCAAGGCACATCCGAATGATTTTGCAGGAACAGATAATATCAAGGAAATCCTGAATATTATTGACTCAATGGATGAATATAAACATCTAGTCAGGATTTTATTTTTGGAAAACTACGATACCTATATAGCTAAACAAATGATTTGCGGAGTTGATGTGTGGCTGAATAACCCTTTGCCACCCTTTGAGGCTTCCGGTACATCCGGGATGAAAGCAATATTGAATGGAGTATTGCAGCTTAGTACCATGGATGGATGGGTGGTAGAAGCAGCAGATAAAGAGATCGGTGAAATTTTCGGCTATGTACCTATGGACGGTGAAATAGGTAGTGAAAATGACTTAAAGCTCAGAGAAGATTCAAGTTCTCTATATACAAAACTTCAATCCATGGTTAAAAGATATTACACTGTTGAGCACAGTATAGCTCCTGAAAAGAAATTTGAAACAGAATGGATTGAACAAATGATGAATTGCATAGATATAAGCTGTTTTTTTAATACTTCCAGGATGGTCTCCGAGTATAACAAAAATATCTGGAATATGAAGCCGGTTATTTAAATCTGTTACCCTAAAACAACTTCAACTTTATGTTCTTTTTTATCGTCAAAGATCGGTAAAATATTGCCTTTTATTTTTTTACCGTCAATTTTAACTGAAGCAACATTCCTGCAGACATGTTTGGGGTTTTTAATGTTGATCTGATAAGAGCAACTGCGATAAATCCTGTTAACTTTAAAACCATCCCAGCTTTCCGGAATACAGGGATCAATCTGTAAACCAAAATGTGTGGGGAGTATGCCTAAAATATACTTGGTAGCAGCCTGGTATGTCCAGGAAGCAGTGCCTGACAACCAGCTATTGCGTCCAAGACCGAATTGCGGATGTTCGTCACCCAGTATATTCTGCGGATAGGAATAGGGTTCGCATTCGAATATATCAATAATATCGTTTTTCGCAGCCGGATTAATTTGATTATAATATTGAAAAGCCCGGTTACCATTACCCATAATAGTTTCTGCGATCATTACCCAGGGATTGGCGTGTAAAAATATCCCGCCGTTTTCCTTGGCTCCTGGAGGGTAGGTGGTAATACCACCTTTCCGCCAGTCAAAACCGTTAAAACCGGGAGTGCTTAATTTTATGCCGTATTTTGTGTTTAGCAGTTTATTAACTGAATTCAAGGCCTGGTTGGCTTTATCATTTGGAGAAAATCCGGCAATAACAGGCCAGGACTGACCATTTACATAGATTTTACCTTTAGCGCATTTTTTTGAACCCAGAGCTGTTCCGTCTTCTTCAAAATAGCGAATATACCATTGTCCGTCCCAGCAATTCTTATCAACATTTTTTTTCATGGCTTCGTAATCTGCTTTATAGCTGGTAACAGCTTTTTTATCTCCAAGATAATCAAGTAGTTCGATCATTTCCAGCAGGGCTTTGCCGTATAAATGTGCGGCAAAAGCGCTCTCGGCATTGCCTTTGAGATTTACAGTATCGTTCCAGTCAGCAAAACCAAGCAAAGGCAGTCCGTGCTGGCCTAAATGAGTTTTGGTAAAATGCAAAGATCTTTTCAGGTGTTCCAGGACAGTAGCTTTTTCGCGGTCTTCCAGTTTTATTTTTTTATCATAAAAAGTAATTTGCTGCTTAAGGAATGAGTAATCCCCTGTCTCTTTCAAATAAGCATTTACCGATAAAATTATCCATAAATGGTCATCGCAATAAAAGTTATGACCTTTTTCTTCTCTGGAATCACCTTCATTAGCTTCCATTGTCGAAGCGTAAAACTGGTGCATGGCAGAACCGTCGGGCCTTTGCACACTGAGTAATTTGATAATAAGTTGCTTGGCTTCTTCGGGCATATTGGCCATAACGCCCATTACATCCTGTGAACTGTCGCGAAAACCTATCCCTCGTCCGCCGAAACCTAATTGATATAAGGAAAGGTCTCTGGACCAGTTCATCGTTGTATGGCACTGCCTTGGATTGTGCACATTAACCATAGAGTTAAAGGAAGCATCCGGTGTTTCGATCTGCTGTTTGGATAAATAAACGGACCAATATTCCTTCAATTCATTAAAAGCTTTATCAACTTCTTTTTCATTCCTGTATTTTTTAATTGACGGATCAGCCAATTCAACAGTTTCTTCCTGACCGAGCTGAGTGATAATGCGAACGGATTGTCCGTTTTTTAAGGTCCCGCATTTATGGAGAAGTGCGGAAATATTATCAGCGCGACGGGCCTGATAATTGGATAAATGTTCATTATGCAACTCAAGAGGATCCATCCATGTCCCATATTCATTGTCGCCAAGAAAATTTTTACGGTCGGTTTCGAAAGAATCAACCGGATAGTTGGATGTAAAATAGTTTGCATGAGTGTCACGACGCATAAAAGCGTATTGTTTATGAATAACCTTTCCGTCTTTTTCTTTTATGGCATCTACCGTCATGGTCTGTGGCACCCAGTCTGCATTGGTGAATTGTTTTAACGCATCAAAATGGCTGTATTCGACAACAGGTATGATATCCAGTTTAAGTCCGCTTCCTGATTTATTCGTAACCTTGATATCTCTTAAAACAACATTGGCTCCAAGCGGCACGAATATTGTAACTTCAGTTTGAATGCCGTAAAATTCTGAAATTATTTTTTGATAGGACAAGCCTACATGGCATTCATATTTGTCATATTTGTCCAGGGTAGGCACGAAAAAGGGAGAAAAAACTTTGTAACCATTTTTCTCATGGATACGGATATATAAGGTTTCACCTTTAAATTCAGAACTGGGAAGTTGTGGAATATATTTGACAATGCGGTTAAGGGCCGGATCACCTTTGCAAATAATTGACCCGCCGGTATGGTCTACTATCCCGCCGAATTTTAATGTCCCGACATAATTTACCCATTTTACAGGAGTTTTCGGGTTAGTAATTACATATTCCTTATTCTTATCGTCAAAATATCCATATTTCATGTTCAAATCTCCCAACTGCTCAATTATCAAAAATTTAATATATTTTCAGCACCTGTCCCTTTTCACTTAATACTTATCTCTTCATATTACCAACTCGGTTCTACACAGATAGCCTTAAATTTTTCCATCCCGTCCAAAGCACCCTGCATAAAACTTTGATTGGTCTGTCTTCTGATTTTAGCAAAGAAAAAGAATTTGGATAAAGGTTTCAATTTCAGAACAGGCCAGTAATAAAGTACGGTAAAAAGCACAGTGCCTACCGCGAAAATAATGGCCAGCATTTTTAAAAACTCCAGATTAATAAAAAGAATATTCAGGTTCAGAATGCTGAATACCGCGTAAACGATCAGGTCCACAAGCAACGCTTTCAGACAAAAATACATAAGATGATAATTGCCAATATGAACAATACCTTTTTTAGACCAGGGAATATTAAAGTAGAACCCTTTACCGATCTGAATACAAAATTCCAAAAAATTTTTTGCGTGTTTCTCAATGAGCAGCGGGTGGCCATAGCCATAACCATGCCACTGTTTTTTGAAGCTCTTCAGGTCCACACGGTGCATATGCTTTACTACGGCTTCTTTTTTAAAAAAAAGTACATACCCGGCTTTCATAATCCTAAGAGAAAAATCTACATCTTCTCCTGTAGGTTCATCCCAGAATTCTCCACCGATTTTATCAATTGCCACTTTACTTACGGCAAAATTGGCAGTGGCGAAGAAAGGAGAATCGTTTCCTCCATTTACTTCATGGGGGAACCATTCCTTAATAGTTGGCATATATCCAGAATCTTTGGCTTTGCAACGGCCGACAGGGCTTAGGAATCTGACCTGCTCGCAATATGATTCGGTGAAATTATCTTTTTCTACTTTCAGTGTTAATATTTCACCGCCCACACCACCTATGGTCTTGTCTTTATTAAACGGTTCTACTATTTGATACGCCCAGTCTTTTTCCGGAGCACAATCACCGTCAGTAAAAAGCACATATTCACCTTTTACCTGTTTCAAAGCGGCATTCCTGGCATGTCCGGGAGATTTGCAATCAGGAATCTCTACAAGTTTTATAAAGGAATGTTTTTTTTGAAAATCTTTGGTTATTTGCACGGTTTTATCATTGCTTCCACCATCAGCGATGATTATTTCCATTTTATCTCTGGGATAATCTATGCCGAGCAGGTATTCAAAGGTTGTCTTCAGTGTTCTGTCTGCATTTCTTACCGGCACTATGATAGAAATTTTCGGTTCAAATTTGGTCATTTATTTACTCCTTATAGCAAGATATTTTAGCCTCAATAAATATAAGGAATAATGAGCGTATCGTCAAGGTGTATATTGCGATGGAGGATTATTTATTATGATTCCTGAAATTGCTCCAGTTATTATATAAAAAGTTAACTGAAGTGATGCCTAATCCGGACATTATCGCGCACAAAGGATCGATCATGGAAGTTTTTGTAAGTCCAAGCATTATAAACCATGTGAAGACACCTGCACGAAACGGTTTATAAATATTCCAGGATGATTTGGGATTACTGTTTAAAGCAATTATTTTTTTTTGCATATGATGATTATCGTTACTTTTTTTTGTAAATCTCAGAAATTTTTTGGCGAGCATGATATAATAATTTTAACTAACGGAGGGGTCATTATGAAAAATTTTATTTTGGTGTTTTTTATTTTTTCACTAATATATGCAGGAGATATAACCTTTCGCGTTAATGAACTGAATTCCGGTAGTGAAGAAAGAATTTTTTATGAAAACCACGAAGAAATAGGGAAACAGGTTATTAACCAATATGGCAAACTCCTAGGTCAAAAAGGAACGATTCCTGACGGTAAAGCCGTTTCTTATTATGATAACGGGCAGGTAGCTTATGAAATAGAATTTTCTAATGGGAAAATGGACGGCCCAGTAAATGGATTCTACGCTAATGGCAATCCCAAATCTGAAGCTCTATATAAGGATGGCGTAATAGATGGTCTTTATAGAGAATTTTACGAAACCAGAGCCGTAATGAGGGAATATCATTATGAAAACGGATATTTGAATGGTTCCTGTAAGGAATTTAATCCCAGCGGTGTACTGATTAGTGATGTCTTATACAAAGATGACAGGCCGGAAGGATTGGCCAAGACCTATTATGACAGTGGCAATATCAAACGCGAGGATATTTATGTAAACGGTAAGCTGGAAGGAGTTTCCAGAGAATATTTCGAAGGTGGAGCGCTGGAAACGGAGATTTCTTATAAGGATGGTACAACAAATGGAACTACTATTGAATACGATGAATCCGGCAATAAGCTTTCTGAAAAAGTATATAAGGGTGGGCAGCAGCATGGGCCATCAAAGGAATATTATGAAAATGGCAAACTGAAAAGCGAAGGAACATACAGAATGGACCAACTGGATGGTACTTATAAAGAGTATTATGATAACGGACAGATAAAGCTACAGGAAGTTTATAAAAACGCAAAACTTATAGGGCATAAAGAGTATACAGAATCCGGAAAACTTCTGAAGTAAAAAGGTTTATTAATAATTTAGTAAATTTTCTATTGACATAAACACGAGCTCTCGTTACTATTTACAGAAACAAACGTGGTATATTATGAAAAACCAAAAAGAGCTGATAAATATTTTTTCTGAAATAACTGATAAAAAAGATATGCAAAAATTGTTTGATGAACTTTTTACAGAGAAAGAAAAAAAAGATTTTGCTTTACGTTGGCTCCTCATGCAGGAGCTGATGAACAAAATCCCGCAGCGGGATATAGCTGCAAAATATCATATAAGTCTTTGTAAAATCACCCGGGGAGCTAAAGTATTGAAAACCAAAGGGTCGATTTGCAGAAAGATATTAGGAGATAAGGGATAAGGGATAAGAGTTAGGTGGTAAGTGGTAGGTTTAAAGATTAAAGTTGAAGGGCTTGCCGCGCCGAAGCAGGATGGGCGAAGGCGGGTGTAATCGTGTAACTGTGTAGCCGAGATTTTTTCGATTACTCAACTCAACGATTCAACAAATCAACGATTAAACAGTAAAAAAGGGGAGGTAAACATGGAAACAAAAATATTACTTAGTGAAAGTGAAATGCCGCGCAAATGGTACAATATTCTGGCTGATTTGAAATCACCGCTGGACCCACCACTGCATCCGGCTACAATGCAACCCTTGAAGCCTGAAGAACTGGCTGTATTATTTCCCATGAGCCTGCTGGAACAGGAAATGACCACCCAGCGCTGGATCGATATTCCCGAGGAGATTCTGGATATCTATGCTTTATGGAGACCATCTCCTTTATATAGGGCGCACAGACTGGAAAAAGCACTGGGCACGCCCGCTAAAATCTATTACAAGTATGAAGGTGTAAGCCCCGCAGGTTCGCATAAACCAAACACGGCCATTGCACAGGCTTATTATAATAAAAAAGAGGGTATAACCAAACTAACCACAGAAACCGGTGCCGGTCAGTGGGGTAGTGCACTTTCTTTGGCATGCACTTACTTTGGAATTGATCTGACCGTTTACATGGTCAAAGTCAGTTATGAACAAAAACCCTACAGGCGTATAATGATGGAAACATGGGGCAGCAAGGTATTGGCCAGCCCAACAAACACTACTAACGCCGGCAGGTCAATTTTAAAAGAAGACCCGAATTGTCCTGGTTCTCTGGGAATAGCTATCAGTGAAGCTGTGGAAGTCGCGGCAACACATGACGATACCCATTATTCTCTGGGATCGGTATTGAACCATGTTATTTTACATCAGACGGTTATCGGACTGGAATGTAAAAAGCAATTTGAAAAAGTAGGTGATTATCCTGATATAGTAATAGCTTGCGTGGGAGGAGGTTCCAATTTCGGCGGAATTGCCATGCCTTATGTGTATGACAAGTTTAATGGCAAGAATATTCGCATTATAGCTGTGGAACCGGCAGCTTGCCCAAGTATTACCAAGGGTATATATGCTTATGATTACGGAGATACAACCAAACTTGGCCCGATTGTTAAAATGCACACTCTGGGTCATGATTTTGTTCCTCCCGGTATTCATGCAGGTGGACTGCGTTATCATGGTATGTCGCCGATAGTCTCCAAACTGGCAAAAGAAGGTGTAATAGAAGC
>JAQURL010000076.1 GCA_028715625.1 Candidatus Margulisiibacteriota bacterium
TGGAGATGAGCATAGGCATGGCGAACATCAGCAAATTTCTGGGTATGCTGCCTTCGGTTAAGTCTTTACCGTGTTTATGTTCCATAGTTTCCCTTAATAATTTAATCGATATAATATTATATCGTATGTTTAAACTCTTAACGAGGAAGAATTCTTTAAACTCACCCCGCCTCTCTCCCCGACCCTCTCTCCGCCAGCGGAGAAAGGGAGACCACCCCTCCGTCCGCTTACTCCGCCCAAGGCGGATTCAGCGCGACACCTCCCCTTTTAAAGGGGAGGAAACCGGAAAATTTTACAAGGTTTTCGCTATGATGCGTTTAGGATCCAGGTATCAGAAGTATAGAGAAGCGGCTAAATACTCTTTCAATTCTTCAAGAATTTTAGTAGTTTGCGGATCGGGGGAGGACTTGATACGGTTATCAAGGTCTTGCTGCCAGTCAACAAAATTTCGTTTGGTAAGAGAAGTAGCTCCGTCCAGTCGTTGTTTACGAAACTCTTCCCACCTATTTTTGTCTTCGTCGGATAAAATTTCGGGATAATTTCTGGCTATCATGCGCCAGAGCATGGTAGGCAGACGGGGGTCTTCAAATTCACTGTTCAGGCTCAGCCATCTATCCGGGCTGTTTTCATGTATAAATTGAAACAAAGTCCTGTCCTGATCGCTGAAAAACCCACCGGAATAAATCTGCAGTTCCGGGTCCGAATCTTCGGTTTTATAGTCCGGCTTTATGCTGTAAATACTCTTCAACTTTTCGCTGATTTCAGCCATGTTCTCCATGATTTTATTAAATTTGTCCAGACAGGACTGCTTATCCAGGCTCAATCTGGCCCAATCAGCATCGGTGAGCACGGATATGGGAGCCACAATGGGGGATTTGTTGGTGTAAATTCCTTTGATGCGTACCCGGTCCTCGAACTCGGGTTCATCTTTGGAAATAAAAATCAGCTTTTTGAGCTCTTCAGAAGGCAGGCTAATGAGGCTGTCCGGGCTGTAGCGCAGATCAAAGCAAAGAATATAATTGCTGTTCTTGGGGTCCACGATCAGCGGGCACATAACCGAAGTACAGCCGCAATCTGTGGCCAGCATGCGGGACGTGTGCACAAAGGGTTCTTTGGAAAAAACTTTAATTAATTTGTTTATACTGGTTTTATCATGGTTATTCAGAAAATAATTAAATAATTTGGGCTGTTTTTCTCTGATGAGTCCGGCCAGGCTGATAACGGCGTGAACATCGCTTAGCGCGTCATGGGACCGGGTGTGTTCAATATTATTGGCCGCGGTAAGGTCTTGCAATCTGAATGAGGGTTTGTCTTCGCCATTGTTGGGCCAGTTAATGCCGTCCGGCCGCAGATCGTGGGTGGCGCGTACCACATCGATCAGGTCCCAGCGGGAATTGCCGTCCGCGTACTCCCGAACATATGGGTCTAAAAGGTTGTGGTAAAAAGCGTTGCGAATAAACTCATCATCAAAGCGAATATTGTTGTAGCCCAGAATACAGGTATCGGGCCTGCAAAATTCCTCATAAATTTTTTGGACAAACTCGTATTCCACCAGCCCGTCCTGCAGTGTTTTTTGCGGGGTAATACGGGATATAAGACAGGCTTCGATATCCGGCAGGTAGTCGGGTGGAATTTTGCAGTAAAGCACAATCGGGTCTTCCAGGGGATTAAATTCTTTATCCGTACGCAGAGCCGCGAACTGGGCGATACGGTCCGCGCGGGGGTCGGTACCGAAGGTTTCGAGATCATAGAAAAGATATGAGTTAGTCACTACCTCTGATTATCTAATAGAAAAGAAAGGAATTCAATGTGTCATTATAACTCACCCCCGGCCCCTCTCTTGAAAAGAGAGGGGGGAAGCGACTCTCTCCGGCACCTCCCTTCGACATTGCTCAGGACAAGCGTGCCACCTCTCTCCACCAGCGGAGAAAAGGAGGGAAGAAGGAAGAAGGACGATAGAAAAGTCATACTTCAAAATTCATTTCCACTTTTTGAATGGCGCAAAAAGTGGAGAAAAACGCCTTTTGCGCTGATCTGCGGTGTCGTTCAGCCGTAATATTCATTTCGCTGACGCTTCGAACTCAGCCTCAGGCTGATCTCGCTGCCTCGCCATCCAGGCTCGGCCTCGCTACATTCGCAAACGTCTGAATCACCACCTCCGATATGCGCGGGGAAAAAGTAAGATGTTAGGGGTAAGTGTTAGGTGATATGTCATACTGAGCTTGACGAAGTATGACGTCTGACAGCTAGGAGATAGGAAATATAAAGGCAAATTTTATTTTTTGAAAAAGCAATTAATTATTTTACTAAAATAACTGATTAATAAACTCGGCACATGTTAGTAGTGAACTAATGCTACTAGTATCCATATTTGATCCATGCGCTAATTTATTTCTAAGTGCAGGGATAACAGTAATTAAGGTCTCTACATAAGGTACTTTTTTTTTATCTCTTATTTTTGCTATGGAAAATCCTTCATCTTTAATCCATCCCTTTTCAACTGCTTCTCTAATCATATTTTTTAAAGGTGCCTTTTTCCCTTTTTTTGATATCAATGCATAATCTAAAGCTATTAATCCAAGCAACAGTGCTGTTCCCATAAAAGGATTATAAAACCAGGAATAAATTGCCAAATGTTTAGCTTGTAAAAAATGATCCTTAATATGCTCCGGGACTTTATTATGTAGCTGTATTCTATCAACTTCCTCATATATTTCATTAAGTGTCAATTTTCTTGCTTTACCCATAGAATTAGTTATTACAAAATATATGTTCCTTTTATCTGGTTCTGTTATTTCATTTAAGGGTTTTAAGTCAGACATTTTATTAAAAAAATTCTTTTATCAATTCATAAGTTTTTCGTGCCCAGCTTTTTATTTCTTCAACCTGTTCCTCGGTAGTCAGACAATAATAGCGTTTCTGTTCAAAATAAAAATAGTCATAATAATTATTAATCGCCATTGTAAAATTCTCTTTGAGTCCTTTATCAACTACGAATTGCTTCAATTTCTCATTATATAGCTCAAAAGCTATTCTTTCCGGATGATCATAGTATATTCCTATCCAGCCGACCGCTTCCTTGTTGTTTTTCAGTAAATGAAACCCTAAACAATAGCTTGCGCTTTGAGATTTATAAGACCCAATCTTTATTTCCGCGATTACTTTATTTAGTTGCCCCATCAGATTAACCAGCGCTCTAACCCCATTTTCAAATTCGTACCCGACTTTCCCTACAACCATTTGTCTCACCTCCATTAGTTTCTTAAACTGTTCTATTAAAAATGCTTCTATTTTGTCCTCCGATCTGTATATTTTTAAAATTTCGTACACTTTCTGCCAGCTTAAACTTTTATTACATCCTTTCAGGTCGGTCACAAAATTTTTTGAGAGCAGTACTATATATTTTTCTTTTTCTACCTTTATATCCGAGTACTTTTCCAATTGGTTAATTGTTGAAGTTTCACTGTTATCTTCAATGGAATACATGTTTATCTGGGCGTTCACCTTGACTTCAACTAATATATATTTATCAGGGAATTCAATAGTAATATCAGGCCTGGCAATATCTCCGCGTTTTGTCTTAAATGAAGTCTGTGAACTTATTAAACAAGAGCTGAGCTCAAGATCATTAATGTTTGCGCCAAGCAAGTTTATAAACCGTTTGCTTAAATCAGTCCCGTTGTCCAAGCTATACTTTATCATGTAAACCAGAGCCTCTGTTATGAAATTTTCTTCCGGGTCTATATCTTTGCCGGGTGTGTATTTACATAGGTTTACGAATAATGTGTTTGTCATAACATTGATCTTTTTAAATTTTTTTACCTTCCAGCCTTTTTCTGGCAATTTCCAGTTCCTCAACGGTAAATAAGGTTTTATATTTATCTTTTAACACCAACGCCTCAACGGTCAAATCCTGTCGGCCAGCCATGTATAGAGTAGTAAAGCCGTCGCTGACATATTTCGTGTCATACAAAAGTTTTTTAGCGGTTTCTATGCCGCCATACTTAGATAACATTTGCAGATATCTGGTTGCGTTATACCCAACTTCCGCTTTGGCGCGGATATATATTTGACGCATATCAAAGTTAAATATATTTTCTAATTCATCCAAAGGATTAATCATAATAATCAGCCCCTTTCACAAGTTATCGGCTTTTCTAAATCATTTTTTCTTTTCTTGGATATAGCTTCCTGTTGTTTTTTTATTTGTGCAACAAACTTCCTCAATGCTTCAATATCTGAGGCTATTTCTGTTGGATCTGGCCTATTTGCATCCAAAGCAGTGGACTTATCGTGTCCAGTCATCCATTTAGAACATTTGGACATATTATGATAGATAGTCTCCACCATAAAATCAGTCACCTCTACCCCAAGAAGTCTTATTGTTTGTACTTCCCCGCTGTATCGAGAGATTGTATTGTTAAGAAGATGCTCTTCAACAGCGGCTTCCCAAGACTCCCTAAGCAGACAATAAAGATAAGCCGCGTGTTTATTATATTGAATTCTATCCGTATTAAATTGTCCTTTAAAACTTGCTAATTGTTTGTTCATTTTATCAATTCTTTCTGTGACTTTTGAAGCATGCCAAGGTAATCCATCTCGATTGATACCAGGTTGCTCTTCTTTATAAACGGTTACAGATGTAAATGGTACTTTGTAGAGAATAGACTTTGACCATAGTAATGATAGGAAAGCTATATCATGTGTAAAAAGTATTACTTGTCGTTTCGCAGATTCAAAAGCCAATCGATCCGCTATTTTTTCTCTGTATAAGTGATCAAGGGAGCTCACGGGATCATCAAAAACGATGGGGTTAGATCTTCCTGATACTCCTATCTCGGCAAGAAAACTTCCTATTGCTACAACACGTTGTTCTCCTTCGCTAAGAACTTCTGTAAGTTTTATTGATTTTTGAACGATCTTACCTTTAAGTTCCAATTTATGCATAGTCTCTCCTTTAGAGCCAATTGTCTGAATATTAACTGGTAGATGTCTTAGTCCTAGTAATTTTAGCTCTTCTTGGATTGCAAGCAACAACGCAGGTGTTAAGTTGGAAGCAATTAATGATTTAGCCTTACTAGTTATTCCTCTTGTGTCGATTTTTGCTGAACACAAATCTATTTGATTATTCCTTTTAAGTGAATGAATATGAAAAAAAATTTTATCTCGATTAAAACTCAATGCTCTTTGCGACACCAGCTCATCTTGATTCTTCTGCAATTTTATTATTTCCTCAGGCTTTGCATCCTTCATTAAGGTACTAATTTCTATTTCTATTGCAGATATTGTTTCTGGTATTATTTTCGATATCTCGGCTAACTCTATTTCACCCAAAGATGGCTCTTTTTTTTTACAAAAATTTATCATTTTTGCTACAAATTCATTTATAGATATTAAAACAGGAGTGACATCCAACTGCTTTCTAATTTTTACTTCACTTGTAACATCGTTAAAATCAGAATAATTGATTGGTAATGAACTTAACTGGCTAATCGTTTGTATGAGTTTGTCATTCTGGGTTTTATACTCCTGCTTTACTCTTTGATCCATAAAAGCATGAAAACGCTTAAACCGTTCTTTAGCCTCAGGTGATAATGGTTGCATACACAAAACACATCTGCTTTGCTCTTCTATATTTGGGAATTGAGCTGATGGATACGCTATCTTTAATGAATAATCTTTTGCAGTATTATATAACAATTGCCACTCACTTGTTCCACCTCCAGAAACAGGTTCCTGTTTAAACATCTCAATACTTACGAGATGCATAGCTTGTTCAGCCGCATTAAGCTTCTTAAGTGTTTCGTTTATTGAAGCCACTCCATCCACAGACAATATTTGTGAGATATTCTGGATTTTTTGTAACAACATTTGGCAACGCTGTTTGATATTATTTAACCTAATTTGTTTATACTGGATGCCAACAGGATCAATATTTGTTAGCCTTTGCGAGATGCTAGAGAGACTTAGTTCATGCTTGTCGCTCCATGTGGTCATCCTCTTAATGTCCTCATCTGTAGTCTGATGGTTTATCTTACTGAGCCACTGACCTGAGGTGGTTAAAGGTTTTACATCAGCGATGTTTAAGCTATTCAAGTTTTCTTTATCAGCTAGAAGTCTCTTTTTTATTTCTTCAAGAACTTGTACTAATTGTTCAAATATTTCTGCTCCATATGGTAAATATACAGCTCCATTTTTTTCATCTAGGATTATACGTGCGCATCGAGAATCAAACATATGTATTAATGAAAGTTCCGTATCTTTGTTCCCATCATCTGTCCAGGAAATACAGGTTTCGCTCTGTTTCTCTTTCCCTAAAACAAAGGTGGCAGATGCTGGCTCAAGGTCCTCAGCACTAAAAATATTAGGTTGAATTAGTTCATCATAATCTCTAGCATTGCAGGCTCTTTTAAAAATACGTGCATAACCAGATTTGCCTGCAGCGTTTTCTCCATATACAACTGTTAGACCTTTATGTCCAAATTTTATTTCTGAGTTTAGCGGTAATGCATTTACCTTCTTGATATTTGAAATAGCTTTAAGAAAAATACTCTGCTGTATTTCCTGCACCCTAGGTACAATTTGTTTATCAACAGGTCTTGTAGGTCTAATCAGTTTCGATTTATCCAACAATCCATCTTCTATTTTTACTATTGTTAAAATTTCTTCAAAATCAGAGGGAGAGAAAGACCCGGTTGTCAAAAGAGTTCTTACAATATCACTTTGCCAAGGCGGAAGTTCCTGTGATGCCCATTTTTTAATTTCATTAATTAACATATTATCCTCACTCTTTTAAACGCAATGCATTATTAGTTACTTATAATTCGACAAAATTTGTTCTCCACAATTTAACAAATAATCATATGAAATGATTTGAATATGATTTAAATTGCAATTGAGCATTCGTAACGCTTCGAATTGGGTTTTGTCAAAATTAGTTGTTCGACCAGCAATAATTTTGATTCTCGGCCTAATGATCTTAACATTATGTTCTTTTTCTAAAATGAGTTTATACTCGTCAAGTTTTTGCATATAAAATAAACACTGTCCGATAACTTTTGCTAAATCAGAAGATGGATAATAGCATTTGTGTGAATTATCAAGCTGGAAAATTTTGTATTTTGGTCTTTTAAGTTCAATTAAATCCATGAAACCATCCAGTGATTCCATTAATAAATCAGCTTCGCTAAATATCGCAATCTTGCGAGCATCATGTTTTTTTGAATACTCAACACCAAATATCCATAGATTTTTTTCTATCCAGTTTTGAAATATTTTCTCAGGCTGACTGGCTATATACTCTTGAAGACTTTGACGCTTATTAATTTCATCAACGATATTCCCATTTTCTTCTAATTCCAAAAGTAATTTCAAATTATCCAACTGAATTCTCCATTTCACGATTCTTTGTGCTGCAACTATGTTATCAATTCCTATTTCTTCAGCTGCATCTAGTTTACTAACGAGTTTCTGTAAGGTGCTCCTGTCTAAAGCACTAAACAGCTCAAGTTTTGAATGAATATGTTTTTCTATTTCTATAAAACTTCCAGACGAACTTATAGAGCTGTCTTTTATAATCGATATTGCGTTTAATTGATTGTAAAGGCTTCTAATTTGATTTATTTCTAACTCCTCAGAAAACACGGGTTCTGCAGTATCATTTTTGAACGCATATACGGACATTTTCAGATCATTAGCACGAACAACACTATCCTTAATCCCCGAGAAGTTAATCTTTAAAGTAAGTTTGTCATTTGAGAATATAATTCTGTCATATTGAATACTCATGTTAGACCTTCGCAATAACGTTCTTATAACCTTCCCATTCAGGATTGTATTGTCGATTGCCTTCTTTATCTTTATAAAATGGCTCAAATCTTTCTTCACTTTCTAATATTTTTACATTTGCCAAATCTTCAATATTGAACATTCTAAAAGCAGGAAATGGACTTTCGGTTTCTGAATCTGATACACCTTTTCTTTGTACAATATGAACTTTTGTGGTTTGTACTTGTGTAGTTTTCGAAGTGAAAATAAAGACTGCATGGGGGTCTCCAAATCGTTCGCCTTTTACCTTACCTTCCTTATTGTATTCATACACTACAGGTCTTCTTTCATTAATAGCTTTAGTTAATATTTCTAAAGTATTCATATTTGTTCCTCCTCCTTATTTTCGTAAACTTTTCCTTACTCCCAGCTCCTTTCCACAATACTCCCGCGCTTATCATCTTTTCTGATTTTTAAATAGACATCCATGTCCTGCTGCATATCCTCAACGTGAGAAATAACCCCAACAACCCGATTCTCTTTGTGCAGAGACTTCAGTGAGTCAAAAACTACCCGCAAAGATTCCTTATCCAGCGAGCCGAATCCTTCGTCCATGAAAAAGAAGTTTTGGTCGATCCCGGCCAGGTGGTTCACCTGGTCAGCCAGGGCCAGAGCCAACGAAAAAGCTGCCTGAAATGTCTGACCGCCGGACAGTGTTTTTACACTACGGATATGGCCGTCATTTAATAGATCACGAACAATAAACTCATTAGATTCATTGATCTCCAATCTCATTTGCTGTCTGGTCAATTTATGAAACCGCTCATTTGCTGCATGGCACAGGTTCTGCAAATACTGCGTGGAGATATAATTCACAAATCCGCTTCCCTTAAAAAGTTTTTTCAGCGTGTCCAAATTCTCAGCGCGTCGATGCTTCTGCTGAAGCTCACCCAGCAGAATTGCCTGACGTTTCATTTCATCCTTAAGACGGATAATGGTCTGGCCTAATGAGCCCTTTTGCTCTGTTAACTGTGCTACCAACTGGTTCAACTCAGTCAGTTGCGTTTTAAGTATCTGGTGCTGCTCGGGGTCATAAGTTTTCCCCTTCAGTTGATTTTTAAGCATATCTCGTTCAGCTTTGCGTGATTGATGTTCTGCCTTGAAACTTTCAATCTCCTTGCGAACTGCTTCGATATTCAGTTCCCAGTTCAATATTTCTTTTACCTCGTCCAGGGTTTTGAAAAGGTGCTTGCTGGTTCTGTCCTGCAATTCCTTCTCCAGTTTTATCATTTCTTGCTTCGCCTTCTGTGCCTGGTCCTGTTTTTCCTTTAGCTGTCCTTTTAATCCGCTCAACGAAGTGGTCAGCTCCGTACCCTGCAGAGTACAGGTTTCATATTCTTTATCAACGGAAATCATCTTGGCAGTCAGTTCTTCCATTTCTTTAGTTAAAATCTTTACTGTCTGTTCTGTATAGTTCTCTTCTTTGAGTTGTTGAAGTTGTTTGAGCAGAGTATCTTTTTTGCTGATCAATCCCGTGTTTTCATTTTTCAACTCATCAGCTTGTTTTTTAAGCTGTTCTATCGCTTGTAACACTTCCTCGATATCTGTCTTTAATTTATCTAATGCTTTTTCCTTGTTTCGGATATCATTCGTTATTTCGGAAGCTTTTTTCAGGTCTTCCTCCACGTTTTTTTCATTCTCTATTGTATATCCCTGCCAAATAAAACCTTCTTTGTGTGCGTTGATCTGGCCTGATAAAGATATTGAAACTTTGTCATGTTCCATTTGAGCGTTGAAAGCATCACTGAAAAAGCCGTAAAGTTTATTCAATTCCACAGAAGTTTTATTTATTACATCGATCTTTTTCAACAAATCTTGTTTGGCTTGCAATAATGTTTTTTTTGCTTCGGTTACATCACTGACTTTCAGAATGTGCGGATGATCTGGCGACCCGCACAAGGGGCAGGCAACACCCGCTTTAAGTTGTTTTACATATTCGACCAACTTTTCATTACCGCTATGTGCCTGGATTTGGCCATCCAGCTTTTCTATTTCTTTACTGATTTCCTGTACCCGTTCTCCCAGTATGTCGGATATCTGTCTAATCTTCAGCGATTTCTCGTCAGTACTTAAAACCGTATTCATTAACGGCGTGTCAATAAGCTGGTCCTTTTTCTGCTGAAGCTCCTCAATGCTTTTTTTGCTTTTGTCTCTTTCTGCGATAGCTTTTTGATGATCCGTCTGTAAATGTTTATAAACCGTAAACCATTGCTGAATTTTACTTAGAACCGCGATATCAGGTTGTTCGGTTTTTATTTTTTTTAAGGTTTTCCCGTCAGCAGTATATTTATCTTGCAGATTCTTTAATGCCTTATCCTGATCACGCAGACTGGTTTGCAGTTTTTCGTATTTTAAATTGTTTTTTGAAAGTGTGTCCTGCAGCTCCCGAATCTCGATCAATCTTTTAAAATCAGTAACCTGTTCTCTGTATAAGTCCCGTTTTTTATAATCAGGCTCGATCTCAGTAAGACGAGCTTTCACTTCCCCCAATTGTTTCTCCTGCGCTTTATGCTTTTCATCAAGCCCATGTACTACTTGCTCATTGTCAGTTTGAGCTTGCAGATTTTCGCTATGCTGCTTCAGGATATCGCGGAAATTCTGAACGCAGACTTCATACTGGCGTAGTTGTTTTTCTTTCTTTTCAAAATCTGGTTTCCGGGCTTCTATATCTATAAGTTTTTTCTCTATTTCCTCAATCTTTTTGAATTGGTCATCAAGAGTTTTGAGAGCAATTTCCTGCTGTGTTAATTCCTTCTGTTTTTTCAGTTGGGTATTTAGATTGTTTCCAAGTTCGGTCAGCTGGTTTTCAAATATTTTGATCTTTTCAGGATCAGCATCTTCACTGAGCTGCAGCATCTGCCCTTTAATGTTTTCTATGTCCAGGTTATTCTGTACGTCCTTGGCAATAACCTTACCGGACAGATCAAAACGATGCAGATTAAAGAGTTCCATAAGCATCTGCGTACGTTCGGAAGCTCCCAGCTGAATAAATTCCTGGAACTTTCCCTGGGGGATAATTATAGTACGGCGAAAGTTATCATAAGATAGTTCCAGGATGGACTCTGCTGTTTTGTCTTCAAGCGCCAGCCACCCGGCATTTTTTTTCTTATATATAATTCGTTCAAAGGATTTAACGTCATCAAAACGTTTTTTATTTCTTTTAGTGGTAACAGTTGCTTTGTATTCATCCAGATGTTTCTCTCCGGCACGAAAAATAAATTCAATATAGAATTCGTCAGACTTGAGGTTAAGCATATTGTAGGTCTGTCCATCCTTCTTATTCAGCCTTTCTATTTGTCCGTACAAAGCAAACATAATGGCTTCCAGAATAGTTGACTTACCGCTGCCGACCGCTCCGAAAATTCCGAACAAGTGAGCTTTCAACAGTGGAGCAAAATCTATGGTCTGCCTTTCCTGGTAGGAATACATGCCCTGAATGGTCAGGCTTACAGGGATCATTCCGATTCCTCTACAGCCAGAACCTCAGTGAACAAGGCTAGCAGTTCCTCGTTCGGCAGTTGATCGCCATGCCGATACTTGAAGTAGTCCACGAAGAGTTCTTTCATGTTTTTTGACAAATCAATGGTGGCTGAAATCGATTCTATCCCGGCTGTACCTGTAATTTCTGGTATAAGCGAAATAATACCCTGATGCACTTCATATAATCTTGATTTATCGATTGCTGTAATATAGGTATCGGACTCAATAGTTAATTCAACCAGGTCTCCGGTATGCTCCAGCAACCATGAAACTGCCATATCTATATTGTTGAACCTTTGTCGCAACAGACGGCGACCTTTAGTTAATTTTATTCTTGATACAGATGCTTTTTCACCCGAATTTATATCAGTGATATAAACGTACTTGTCCTGGTCTGCTTCACTGAAACTGTAAGCCAATGGGCTACCACTATAGACAACAGGGCATGGCAAATCGCTTATTGTCATTGGACGATGAAGATGACCGGCAGCTGTGTATTGGATTTGTTTTGGGATCATATCTGAATAGATAGCCTGAGCACCAAGATCG
>JAQURL010000077.1 GCA_028715625.1 Candidatus Margulisiibacteriota bacterium
TAGAAAAAATCAGAGAAACAAAACCGCAGGTCATCCGAATTCTACTAACCGGTTACGCCGATATTAAAGCCGCGGAAGATGCCATAAACAAATCAGAGGTATTTCGTTTTATCAGCAAACCATGGAATGATGAAGAATTGCTTTTTACTATAAATGATGGAATAAAATTATACGATTTGAAAGAAGAAAACATCAAACTTTTAGAAGTTACTCAGAAACAAAATGAAGAGCTGAAAAAACTGGATAAATTAAAAGACGAATTTATTTCCAATGTCAGCCATGAACTGCGCACGCCCTTGAACTCAATGAACATGATTATGAGCAATATTAAAGTCGGTATTGCCGGCGATTATAATCAGTTCCCGGAAAAACTCAGGGAATATATGGAAATAATGGAACATAACAACAGCAGCCTAATGCTTCTGGTCAATGACCTGCTGGATATTTTTAAAATCAACTCTCCTGATTTTAAACTGGTGTACGAACTCGCCGACTTTAACGATATTATAAAAAAAGAACTGGATGATATGAAAATTCAATTTGAGACCAAAAATATTACCTTAGAAACCATACTCGGACAGTGTCCGAACCTGGAACTGGACCCGATGCGCATTCGGCAGGTTATTCGTAATCTGCTGTCCAATGCCTTGAAATTTACCAATTTTGAAGGTAAAGTTTCTGTTATAACCAGTTTTGAAGATAACACTATAACCTGCAAAATATCAGATACGGGCATCGGCATCGAACCGGATTTTTTAACGGTTATTTTCGAAAGGTTTAGGCAGGTTGTGGAAGAAGCCGAGGGCAAACCCACCGGCACAGGCCTGGGACTTTCTATTTGTCAAAAAATTATTGAACTGCACGGAGGTAAAATTTGGGCGGAAAGTGAATATAACAAAGGTAGCACTTTTATTTTCACTCTGCCTGTAAAAACACAATGATATTTACGAAAAAACAAAAACGTATCCTGATTATTGAAGATAATAAAGAAGCATCTTCTTTATTAAAAGACATGTTGCAAGCTGACGGGTACGACATTATACAGTCTTATGACGGTTCAAAAGGTGTAGAAATGGCCTTGCAGGAAATTCCAGATTTGATTATTTTAGATGTAATGCTGCCGGGTAAAGACGGATTTTCCGTCTGTTCAAATTTGAAATTCAAATTCAACAAAACAAAAAACATACCTGTAATCATGTTAACCGCAAGGCACGAAGATATTAGCAAAGATAAGGGCTTCATTGTGGGTGCCGATATTTACATGACCAAACCTTTCGACCCTGGCGAAATGTTAGCTAATGTAAAAAAACTGATTAACCATGGATAAAAGCAAATATATAATACTTATAGTTGAGGATGATAGCGGAACAAGAATGCTGCTCAGGGACAGACTGCGACATGAAGGATTCACAATAGAAACTGCCTCTAATGGTATTGAAGGTTTGGATAAAGCTATTAAACTGAAACCCGATATTGTTATTCTGGATGTAATGATGCCCGGGAAAAACGGTTATGTTGTATGTTCAGAGCTCAGAAAAAACCCAAAAACAAAAGAAATGTTTATTATTATGTTTACAGCGAAATCGATGATGAAAGATATGGAAGTGGGCTACAACGCTGGCGCAGACTATTATGTTCCCAAACCATTTGAGATGGACGACCTGTTGAAAAAAATAAAAATGTGTCTGAATAAAAAGATGCTGGACAAAATCTTCGACGACAAAAACTAGAAAAACATAGCTATTTGCAAAAAATAAGATCCTGAATATGTTGAAAATTCTGATCCGCTACTACCGTTGAATAAACTGGCCCCCAAATTTAATATTAAATTGTCGTTCAGACTTCGCGACAAAGTAAGTCCTGTAAAAAAACTGCTGTCCAGTATGTTTAAAACCCCGGTAGTGCTTATCGTAGACAGCGGATCAAACATATAACTAAGCATCACACCCAGATAATGACGCCCCAGATAGGGATTATCCGGAGTAAGAGTCGAGCTGTTATAATTTAGAATATTGTCTGCACCTGACCCATTATAATAATATTCCACTGCCAGACTTACCATATTGGGGAATCCATAATCAAAGCCCAGTATACCCCTTACATATAAATTGTTGTTCGCATAATCGTTAAAATAACCGATTTCACTGCGAACTTCCATACCTGTATTCAGCAAATTACCTTCCAATTCCAAACCGTTCATATTGAAACTGTCACTCATGATGTAAGAAAACGCCGCGTCAATATCGGAAAAATGACTCTTGTAACGTAACCCATATTTGTCTATAGCTCCAAAATTATCAAGATTGGTTAAAAGTTGTAAATAAGAAAGGTTGTCGCTATAGTACGTATAATTCAGTCCGAAAACTCCCAGCCTTTCTTCCTTTTCAATACTTAATGCGTTAACCGGATTAAAACGGTCGGTGGGATTCCATAAGCGACCGACTCCGAAAGGTATGCGCTGAATACCGAGGGTAAGATTATGCGGTCCGTTCTGCCAGGTGCCGTATAAACGGTAAAGATATAAACGGGCATTCAATTGTTGCCCGTCATTTAAATATAAATAAGGGTACAACGGTAAATTTAATTGTTGTTGTCTGGCTGCCAGATATGAGGCAGACTTTAAATATTGTTCGCCCATAAATGTTTCCAGATCAAAAATTCCCTTCCAGCTAAAAGTATCACTCTGTTCGTTTATTTCGGTGCGGAAACGATTATAATCATAAAAATATTGACCAGCTGTGTTATCTTTAACTGAAAATAAAAAATTTGTTTCGCTGTTGGAAAGTTCCAGTGAATGAGAAAATGCAAACAAAGTACATAAAACAAAAACCCGTATTAATCTTTTAAACAATTTTACCGTCCTTTAAAACAATTTGTTTTTTTGCTTTTTTCATAACCAGTGGATCATGTGTTGAAAATATGAAGGTTACTTTATCTTCTTCATTAAGTTTTTTCATAATTTCCAAAAGTTTTTCCGCGTTTATAGAATCAAGATTGGCTGTCGGTTCATCGGCAAGGATAAGTTTAGGTCTGCTCACTACAGCACGAGCCACGGCAACGCGCTGCTGCTGACCACCACTCATATCATTAGGTTTTTTATTCAGCAGATCACCTATTTCCAGTTCATCGGCTATCTTTTGTACCCGTTCCCTACGTTGTTTAGGGGAAACTTTTTGGAGCATCATTATGTATTCAATATTTTCGAAAGCGGTTAACACAGGTATCAGGTTATAAGCCTGAAAAATAAATCCGATATTATTCAACCGGATTTTGGCCAGTTGTTTTTCTTTGAGATGGGTAATATTTATCTCATTCAAAAAAACATGGCCGGAGGAAGGATTGTCCAAACCTCCCACGATATTCAATAAAGTGGTTTTGCCAGAACCTGAAGGCCCGGATATGGCAATAAAATCTCCTTCATTGATCTCCAGATTCACATTATTCAGCGCCTGCGTCTGCACATTTTTACCTTGGGTATAGATCTTATTTACATTTTCCATCCTGACAAAACTCATGTTTCTCACCTCCTATACAAATCTGATCGCTTCAACCGGTCTCAATTTTTTTAGTCTGCGAACCGGAATAATAGCCGATAAAAATGCCGTAAGATAAACAGCTATAAAAGCCACGATAAAATAAAAAGGATGTAGCTCCGCATATATAACCGAAGCCATTCCGTAAGAATTGAGGCCTGCGGCAAACATGCTTAGGTCCAGGCCATATGTTTTGTAATAAAGTAAAACAAAAAAACCTGCTATAGAACCGAATGCATAGCCGAATGTAGATAAAAGCACAGATTCCATATAAATAATTTTTTTAATGGTTGAGAATGGCGTTCCTACAGCGAGCATGATCCCGAATTCTTTGATCCTTTCCATAATGGAAATAAGAAGAATATTAAATAAACCGATGGCTACTGCCAAAAAAACAATAATATAACTGATATAAATAAAATAGGCGAACATCTTGTCAAAAAGAGCCAAACTGGGATAAATCTCATCCCAGGTAAACACTTCGATGTTTTCTCCGCTGGTTTGCAATTTCTGGCTAATGCTTTTTTTAACTGCTAAAATATTTTTTTTGTCGGCAAGCAGCAAGCTGAACTCCGACACCTGACCAGGCATCTGAAAAAGGTTCTGTACTACATTCAGGTCTAATAACACCGCTCCGTTGTCGATTTCCGGGTTATTAGTCCGGATTATTCCTTTTACCCTAAAGCTTGCCGCGACCAGTTCTTTGTTCATAGATTGCGCGTTGATAACTATTTTACCACCCACTTTAAGTTTAAGCTTGTCAGCAAGGTCCTGGCCAATAACCGCCGATCTGCTTTCTCCGTCAAAATCAAAAACACCCTCTACAACACCTTTTTTGTAGTTTATAAACTTTTGTTCCATTTCTTTGTTAACACCGATAATGGTCACTCCCTGTGACCCTCTGGCAGAAGAAGCCATACCCTCATTTTTTAACCTCATGGCAAAGGCTGTTATCTGGGGATCTTTTTGCAATATTTCGTATATCTTGGAAAACCCAAGATAGTCCGATAATAATTTGCTGTTACGATAACCTTTCTTATAAATTACTATGTCTCCGGTGCTGGACCTAAGCGTATCCGAAATCATCTGTTTGCCCATACCGTCATAAAGCCCGTGCGAGAAAATCATTGCGGCCAGGCCTACGCTGATCATAATAATAACCAAAACGGTGCGTGTCATTCTGCGCCAAAGATTCAGATAGGCTATTTTTATAATTGTTATCATATATAATTAATAGCCTCGATCGGCTTAAATCTGTTAACTTTATAAATCGGATACAGAGCCGCTACAATGTTCATGGCCAGCACAATAAAACACACCTTCAATACCAGCGCATAAGACACCAGGGTTGGGAAGTTAAAATCCATTATCCCCCACTTTTTATATTGATCGAGAATTTCCTTGGATACCTTAATTTCTATGGGATGGATATTAAAATAATAAATTAATAGCAAACCGATAATGCCTCCGATTATTACACTGATAAACCCTAATAGAAAAGATTCACCTATGATCATCCTGAAAATTTGGGATGGTTTTGTGCCGATGGCTTTTAAAACACCTATCTCTTTTGTTCTCTGGAAAATATTTATCAGGGAAAATATCATGATCACAAAGAAAACCACAACCAGCAAAATGCCATAGGATAAATAGCCGAAAGCCGAATCCATATTTACAAGCTGTACCAGGCTGGAAAGTATCGTTTGCCAGCTAACCGCGATATTTTTCTTAGTATCTAAGACCTTGTTTATTGCGGCAGTTAAATTATCAAGTTTATAAAGTTGCTTCTTTACCGGCATTATAACAATGGCACTGGCTGTGTTGTCGGATAAAAACTGAGAGTCCATATAATTTTTGTTAATAAAGGCAGCGTTAAAATCCAGTGCTGAGGCTGTATTAAATATACCTTTAACCGTCAAAATATCCGCAGCAGTAGAATAGTCCAGAGCCTGAGAGATAAATGTAAGTTTATCTCCAATCTGTATCTTTAATCTTTCGGCCATATCTTTACCTACCAAAACATCTGCTCCATCAGTGTCTTTAAGGAATCTCCCTTGAATAACAGATCTTTTTAATCTGGAGACATATTGTTCGGTAGAAGGCACAATGCCGATCAGAAGACCACCTATGGAATCGGACTGAGCTGAATACAACGCAAATGTTTCAAAGCGTTCCGAGCTATGTTTTATCCCGGGAACATGCTTAATTTTTTGTTTAACTTCCTGCAGGTTATAAACAAGGTGCTCGTAATCCGGATATTTCTGAAAATTCAGGCCCTGTATTTGAACATAGCCGGTATATGCCTCAATGGAATCACGGATCATTTTTTCATGCTGGCCGTCCTGCCAGGCTATAAAAAAAATAAGCAATACGGTCAAAAAAGCGCTTAAAAATATAGATATTAAGGAACGTCTTTTATTCACGATAATATTACGCCAGGCTATGAGTAAAAACATGCTACCTCGACATTTGCTTCAGAGCTTTGAAAGTAAAAATACCTTCAGGTATAGGGGTGGCAAAATCAATTTTGTCGAATTTCATCGTTGTTAGATTATCTTTCTTATCTTCAGATTTTGATTCCAGTGTCATGGTCAGCGGGAAATATCTGTCACTCAGCCGAACTATATCCCGATATTTAAACACACGGATCAAATTCCCGTCTTCATCGTAAAAATCTGCTTGCAGAGGAATGACAGTCTGTTTATCGATCGTCTGGATAATCTTGCCCCAGGTTACCGCGGCTTCTTTTTTTGGAATTGATTCTATCTTATAATACTTGTCATTTTCTTCCAGAAGCCGGTGATTATAATCTGTAGTCATAGAACTTTCCTTGACCAGATCGTCATTGGAAAAATCAGTACCCATCCAGGATTGCAGCATCATGGATGGAGGGAATTTTATAGTCTTTTCTATTTTCGGGATATACTGCCACATATCATTTTTTAACTTTAAAAAAGTAATTCCTTTATCTTTAAAAGGATAATCGATGCGGATAAAACTTCTATCTGTACCTTCAGACCAGGCGTCAAGCTTGATATTACGCTCCCATCGCGGATTTTTTACAGTAATTGTAATCTGCATATAACTGGATTTGCCGCGCATTTGATCATCCATCTTTTTGATAATAGAATCCGCTGGTTCCAGAGCTATTGAAAAAACAGTAATAAAAAGAAAAAAGATTGTTAAATTTTTTAAAGGGTAAGTGGCCATAAATTTGTCTCCCTTCATTATGTTTCGAAAACAATCAACAAAAGTATCTTTTTACTATACCCATTGGCTGGCAACGGGTCAATCATATTTTTTAAAACGTATAAAATATATATCAAAAAAATTACATGTTTAAAAAACATACTGATGTTGGATTAATATATATAGAGGTAGAAGCTCATCCCGCGATTTAAGTAAGGTCCCAATTTTATTATATTAAGCCAGCAATACTCTAAAGGTATATCTGTGTCTTTATGTAATTTCCGCAATCTATTTTTTAATAGGAGGGTAAAACTATGTATTCAAAAATTATAGCCGGTGTTTCATCAGGTGTTTCAAATAACTATGTATCAGGCATGCTGGATAAATATTATGGTCTGGTAGAGAGCATAACCAATATGGAAACTTACAATAATTCCTTATACAGCAAAAATTCTTCGTTCGTTAACGCCAAAATTTATGTAGGCAGTTATTCCGTTTCGAAGGAAGAACAATCGACTCTAAACTGGTTATCCGGCGAAATATATAAAGTAGAGGCCAGTCTGAAGGAAGCCAAAAAAGAATTACAAAGCCTGGAACCTTTAATAAATAAGCTAACAGTCAAAGAAAAACATCAATATTTGCTGGACCAGGTAAATCTGATTAATTCAGGATTAAAAAAAGAAGGATATAAACACACTAAAGTAGAAGTCAAATTTACAGCAAACAAAAATATAAAAATCAGCTATTTCAGTATGTATAACACTGTTCAACAAAAAGCTTACAAATCTGTGGACGATATAATCCCTGAACTCAGGATCATCCAAAATTTAATTAAATATGCTGACAGTAACAGAGACCCCAGGTACGGAAAATCTAATCTGGAAATGGCAACCGATAAATTGTACTCTCTTTCGCATTCTGAGGAGGAGGTTGATGAGGACGCGATACCTGCAGGATATACCAGCAGATATCAATACTATTACCAACAATCTCTGGATAAACAAATGGGGATAGGAGAACCTTTTGGGAGGAGCATGTTCGATATTCCTAGCCTGGAAGAACAAAATATAGCCGAAGCTGAATCCAAGAACAGAATATCCAGAGAAAATGGCGAACCCGAAATGTGGGAAGTAGTGAACGGAGAGATTAGGGAAATAGATATGGCTCATTAAGTATAAATTTCATTAGGAGGGAAAGTGTTATGTATAAAAAATTAATCGCTGATTCTTATAAAAATACAATACGACTTTCGGGTTATATAAAAAGTGATTTTTCAGTCCGAATGGAATATTCACATGAACAGGCATTGGCAGCTTTAGAAGAAAGGCAAATGTTATCTGAAAATATCGGATTAACTTCAGAGGCAAAAGAATTTATAAAAAATCTGGTTTTGAGCCAGAGAGGGCCGTGGTCTGTTCCCGGTCATGTTTCCGCAATAACAGAGGATCATGGAAAAATCACTGTCAAACATACCAATGGTGAACATTATTATTATTTACCCGTAACAATAGCGCAGAAAACATCTTTTATTAAAAACTCTGTTGAACAAAATCCGGGGTTAACTGAAAAAGCTAAACAGTTTATGAGAACAGCAATCCTGACCAGTCCGATTTTTTCAACAAAGAATAGAATATCTGACAAAACACTGATATCGCAGGCTGGTGGTACTATTACAGTTAAATGTGCAGATGAGCTTACAGCATTTTTTTATTTACCTGCTACTGTATTACAAAAAGAAAAATTTATAAAAAAATTCGTTGATCACAATGATGAGCTTTCAAAAAGAGGGAAGCGATTCATAAAAAATATTATCAAAAATGATGGTTTCTTTTCAATTGAAGAAAATCTGAATCTGATAACCGGAATTATCGAGATTAAAGGCAGGATTATACTTACTACGACAAGCTCGGTGAATCGTGATTTTAATATACCGGCATCCAAATTCGATCTAAAAAAATTTATCAAACAAAATATAAATAATAACCAGAAATTATCTGAAGAAGCCAAACAATTTATGCGAGATGTAGTGCAAAAAAACAGAGGTCCCTGGTCTATATTGGGCCATGTACAAAATATCTCTCAATCCGGCAATCAAATTATTGTCAAACATACCAATGGTGAACATTATTATTATTTACCTAAATCCCCAAAATCAAAAGAATCGCAAGCTGTAGTCCCGGGTATGATGTTAGTTGTTCTATCTAATCCGGATATCTCCAGACAAATGCCAACTGTCATGCATTTTAGTAAAAAAGAAATCTTAGATTTTTTTTCTGAAATAGTTGATAAATTAAGTGCTAATCCAGACGAAAAAGTTTCTAAGTCATTAACAATATGTGTAAAAAACCTACGCGAATCCAATATGGAACAGGTTGCCCAGAGGCTGAAAAGAGATTTTCAAAGATTAGATATGATATTTACTAACCAATTTATTAATAATTTACTGGACATGATTATTAATAAAAAAGGGCTATCCTTAAATATTCGACAGGATATTTTGAATATTTTAAGTAATGAGGGAAAAGGTAGTAGCAACAAATTAATAGCTGGCGTTGTTGATATTAATAAAACTGATACAAATGGTGCGCCACAAGAAGTAACCCCTGTCATTGCTAAAAAATCAGAAAAAGCTAAATTTACAGAAAAAGAATTGTTGGCCAAACCGATTAACCCTACATTTAATGAGTTCGCGTCAGAGGAAATGCTGAAAACCTATCCGTTTAAACAATTTTCCACTCTCGGCGAGGTTCTCGCAACCATGAGCCAAAAAGAAACTAAGGACCTCTTGGAAAAAATGACGTTGTTTCTGGTTCAATCCATTAACAAATTTACCGACCTGACCGAACCCGCGCTTATGCAAATGAGCGTCAGACTTACACCAAAAGAACAGGTAGTCCTGACCTGTCTGACTCATCAAGAAGGATGGAGACATTCTTCTGAGAAAGTGGAGGCACATTATCAGGCTCTGCAGGATTATTTGAAGAATAAATTATCCTCAGAGGTAAACGCTGATATCCCGGAAAAAGTAGAAAAAGAAACAGTATCTCAGAACTCAGCTGGAAAATCATTTAATGACTTCAACAGCTACAAAGCCAATTCCGGCGAACTTTCTGAAGAACAATTTAATCGGATTATGGCCCATCATTTCTCTCAGGAAGAATATGGGAAAGCTTTTAAAATATTATCTTCAGCGCTCAGAGAACTGCACGGAAAAAATACTCTGGATACTTTGCCGGACCACAGCGATGTTGAAATGGCGGCAAAAATCCTGGGAAGCCTGGAAGATACGGAACTCCCCAAGGACATGGACGGCCATATTCACCCCATGTGGATACTCACCGAGACAAATTTATTGCAGGGAAAATCCGCTGACAAAATTAATGAAATGCTTATGAAAAGTTTAGGGTTTTGAATAAAAAGTTAAGGAGGTAATGATCATGAATAAAAAAATAATAGCTATAGGAAAAAACATTAATGTTCTGAATCTTAATGCAAGTATTGGGAATATTCAAAAGGCTATAACTGAAAAGGAAAAAGTACTTAATAAACTGACAGCTGATTTGGAGATGTTTACAAGAAAAATTAAGGAAGAACAGGAAATATTGGATAACCTGACCGATAGCAGAGACAGGGCTCTTCGCAACATGTGGGATCCATATGAAGGTAAAAGTGGAGATTATAGTCAATATTGGGTTGATAAATGCTCAGATTTGTCTAAAAAATTAGCTGATGCGGAAAAAATACATTATCCCAATATAAAAAAATATCGAGAAAACATAAACGATCTTGCGCAACCAATAATTTTGACACAAATTGAGATCGCGCTATTAAGTAGAGCTATTTTACCGGATAGTTTTCTGAAAAAAGCTAAAGATTACTTCGCTTTAACCTCTCAGGGGCAGGAATTGGAAAAAAAACTTAAGGCATTTATTAATGAATCGGATAAAACGATTGCGTCAAAAGAATTGCAAAAACCTAAAGGTAATGAATACTACACAGAATGGTCCGAAACAAAAATAAAATTAAACAAAGTTGCTGTAAAAGTCAACGAAAGGTGGGAAGAATTAATAAAAGGCCTGGAAGTTACCGGTATAGACTTTAGTGAAATAATCCCGAGACCATCCGGATGGCTGGAGATTTATAATCCCCAACCCTTAGCTCATGATTTTCAACTCGAAACATACTAGAAAGGAGTTAAAAATGAATAAAATTATCGCGCTAAATAAAATAAAAAGAGCAGTCAAAGCCTGGGGCTAGGGATGTGTAAGTTCTAACTTGAATAACTTAATGAAACATACTGACGAAGGCAAAAGCCAGTGTCTACCGGTTACCGGGAATATTTTTTTAACGCACTACAAAGTTAGAGCGATTTAAAAAAGAAATCCCTTCATATATCCCCTCTTTTATTTCAACTTTTTACGAACTTAATTACAACTTTATTCTTTTCTCTGCTTATCTGCGCGGAAGCAGCATCTACTTTTTCGGGTACTGGAAATTGTCTGAGAAAATGCGAATAAGACCAGAGCTTCTCAGATTTTTTTTCTGCCCCATTTTCTTTAGCTAACTGCTCCTGTACTGTCCCCTCCAGAGAAATTATGTTTTCTTTTATTCCTACAGTTACATTTTTCGCGTCATAATCTTTGCTAAAGGTAATGACTAATATTTTATCTTTTGTTGTTTCTTCCTGTTTTATCTGATAATCCACATCCATTATGCCAAACTTGTCTCTGGACCAGGCATTGAACTGGTCATCAAACAAAGATTTTTGCAAATCGTTCTTGATAGCTTTGCGTAAAGCTTTTTGTTGACTAACCATTTCTTTAAACGGATCAGTGTTGCTGCCAAAGAAATCTTTATCAAATTTATTATTCAGAAAAACGTTGATTTCATTGTCCATAC
>JAQURL010000078.1 GCA_028715625.1 Candidatus Margulisiibacteriota bacterium
GCATAGTCCCATATGGCGTTATTCCCGGCATTGATAACAACAGCGTTTTTTGTCAGTCGATAATCATTATTTGGGAAATCCAAAAAGCCATTTAAATTGAACCCGTTGATAGCATTGTTAACTACAGCAGAACCAAGATTTCCCGGCATAACCGAGCAATAACTGAGCGTGATGGTATTAAACAAGCTAATGTCTCCGGAAACAGTCTCTCCTACAAATATGGAATTGTAAGCCTCCATCTGTCCGACTGGATTTGATCCGTCGTTTGATACATAAAAATTGTTCGGGCAATTTTTCGCCAGGGTAGAGTTCATAAGCAGGTTGTCGCCCTGATATAAGGCAGCGCCCTGCCCGGCTCCTCCGGCCGCGTCGTTGCTTACGATCAGACAATTGATGATATTGTTTGTGCCGCTAAAAAACGCTCCACCCTGTGGCGCTTTATTCCCATAAACTGTAGAGTTTTGCAGCCAGTTGGTGCCGTAATAAAACACTCCGCCATATTGGCCTGCTGAATTGCCGGAGAAATAACCACGACGCATAATATTGGTATGTCCCATACCGCCGAACACTCCGCCACGGCTTCCTGCCGAGTTGGAAATAACTGCGAAATCCGTGAGCCAGGTATCGCAAGCAAAAAAGACACCGCCATCCGTATCGGCAACATTATTATTAAAGGTACAATTATTTAAAGTTACAGATGAAAAGGAGAAAACCCCGCCTGAGCCTGAACTATTCGTTTTATTATTCTGGAACATTGTATTGGAAGACCAGACTGCCGAACTATGAACTACACCACCGTAGCCCAAATTATTCTGAACGGTGCAATTCCTAATATAAAAAGTACCATGACTTCCGAAGCCGCCGCCTCCTGTTCCCGTTCCATAGGCTGAGTTACCCTGGATAGTAGATTCTCCGAAATATATATTAGCAGCGTTATCTGTGGAATAAACCGCTCCACCTTTATCGGATGCAGTATTTCCGGAAATGGTGCCGTATTCAAAAAATAAATTATGACTGGGGCCGATAGCATCTATATATATACTACCACCTACATCGGCAGTCCCATTGATAAGGGCCAGGCCTATAAGATTCCAGGTAACTGCATTATGTTGTATGAAATGTCTGGTTAAATGTTTGGCATCCAGAACAACACTGCCATTCGGAGAAGCAACTAAAGTAACGTTTTGTTTATTAGGCCATTCCAGGTTAATATTGTCCGTTCCTGAAAAAGTTCCCGACTGTATGAATAAAATAGGTTGATTATCATTTGCTGACGCAAGAGCTTCCTTTATGGTTGAAAATGTAACACTTGTTGATACATTAATACATATCGGGGCACCGGCGAGAGTAATTCCAGTTAAAAAAAATAAAGAAATTAAGGTTATAAGGGGGAGAAGTCTCTTTTTTGTTTGCTTTTTATGAAGCATATGTTACCTGTTAAAAATTTATTAGAAAAATTTAATCTTATCTTATAATTATAGTTTTTATTTGGCAACTGGATTTTTGAATAAAAAAAATATTTTTTCTTGTTGCGTTAAAGTTACTTTTTCAAGGTCACTTCAAGAACCTCAGTGACCTGCCGGATAGTCTATTTGGGGTGGCTGAGGATCTCTAAGCCACCACGATATGAAAGGTTATTGATTAATAGCTCAGGCTCTTGTATTATTTTAGTCAGGTATTTCATGAAAATTATTTATTTTTTGTATAAATCCGCGATATGGATTATTTCTATTCCTCTTGGCATAATTATCGGCTGGATAGGAGTTACTGTCGGGATTATAGAAGACACCTTTATTTCTATTAAACGTGAAATCATCGAAACAAAAAAATATCCCGAATATAAAAAACAACAATTGCTGCAGGAAAAAATCAGCAAAACAAGTTCTATCAAAGATCCCGCAGAAAGAAGCGCAACGCAGGCAAGAATTTTACAGGAAGGACAAAAATTACCCTCTTTATCCAGCGCTATATTTGTAGATATTCTGGTAAATGTGGTGCTTTTCCCGGCGGTGCTGGTACTAACTATATTCAAAGGCCCGCAATCTATGGCCGCACACCTCATTAACAGATTTGAGACTTCAGCCTCCGGACAATTCAAAAACTTGCCGAAAGCTCCCAGGCACAGCAAGAAACCTCTTATTCTGGTTACTGAAGATGACCCGGATATGCGCAAAAATATTCTTTATGTGGTAAACAAAAGCGGACTTTTTGAACCTATAACAGCAGGTGACGGTCTGGAGGCGCAAGAGCAAATGGTCCGTAACCGCAGGTTCTTCGGCCTGGCCAGAAACCGTATCCAGTGCATTATTCTGGACCTGAAAATGCCAAACATGACCGGTATGGAATTTCTCAAAAGACTCCGTGCCCAGGAATATTTTATTACCATTATGCCGGTAATTGTTCTGACCGCTTATGAAGATAAGGAAATCTGGAACGAACTTACGGACAAGCGATCAGGTTATGTGTGCCAATACCTGAAAAAACCTCTGGAACCGGACAAGCTTATTGAGCAGCTACAGCGCATATATAATGGAGAGATGCAGTATATGATAGATGAAACCGCGCATGCCGGGAACATTAGACGAACAGAGCTTGGCTCAGAAGCGGTAAGGCTGTAGCCTCACACTCCTAATTTAATTTCTCCTGTCACAAATTTATGCACCAAGCTTTGTATCAGGTTCTGATAAGGTATCCCTGTTTCCATGCTTTTTTTCTTTATTTCACGGATATCTTTTTCGGGTAACCGGATAGAAATTGATTTTTTTTGTTTCAAATTATCATGAACAGCTTCAAATAATTTTTTTTTCAGTTTTCCTTTATTTTTAGCACTTACCCATTCCCCGCGTTCAACGCTTTGGTCCAGTTCTTTCTCATATTTATCCAAATAAGTTTTTTCAGCCATTTGCCTCATCTCCTTTCAAATATTTCTTTGTAAATTTTCTGCTGGGAATAATAGTTTTTAATATTATTTGTTCTTCTTTAATTACTATAGGTACATAGTAAGCGTAATTGTTATATTCAATAATAAGCGGGTATTGACCAGGGTATACGTCTTTATTCGGATGCTCAACTATATCTAATACTTTTTTTTCTTCAATACATAAAATAATATCCTCAAAACTTATTTTCCTTTTTATTTTTAATAATTCATTCTTTTCTTCAGAATAGATAAAATTAGTCATTTTTGTATATACATTGTAGCTCTATATATATTCTTTGTAAAGATAGGGGGTCACAATTTATATTTTTTCAGTGCTCAGCGCTTTCAACTTTATTATAAAAGCTGAGCCTTTGCCGACTTCGCTTTTTACATCGGCCATGCCCAGATGCTCGCGCAGAATACGATGCACTATAGGCAGCCCCAGCCCGCGGCCGCTGGTTACATGTGTACTGAAGAACGGTTCCCACATGCGTTCCAGGTTTTCGGCAGCGATACCACAACCGGTATCCCGGATTTCCACTGCCACATAATTTTCTCCGTACTGCAGGTGGTTATAAGTTTTTATTGTCAGCTTACCGCCCTGCGGCATGGCTTCATAGGCGTTATTTATCAGATTGGAAAACATCAGGGTCAGGTCCTGAATATCGCCCAGAATATGAAAATCAGCTTTAAAATCGGTTTCCCGAGTAATATTGGCAGGCGGATTGTCTTGCAAAAATTTATTTAAAACATCCTTTATATCCAGCTCAACTTCGTGGCGCTCTCTGCTTTCGCTGAGGCGGTTGGTGGTTTCCACGATATCGGTAATTCGGGCGCATTTTTGATTAATTGTATCCAAAAAATATTTTAATTTTTCTTCGCTAAGATTATCCTTGTTATCAAAAAGTTCTAAAGCTGCCATTTTAATATTGGATATAGGGTGCTTGATCTCATGGTTATATTCTTTGATTAAATTGCTAAGCGAGGATATCTTCTCCGACCTGGACTGTAATTTCTCAATTTCAAAAAGCTTAAGCTGTGTTTTTTCAAAATCAGCTTTTATTTTTTCATAAGGACGGATGCGATCCAAAGCAAGCAACAGCTGTCTCTGAATCGTCTGAAAAGTTGTAATATCCTTTTTTTCGTAAGCATCCTCGTTAGTTTTGCGGTCAACCAACATAAAGCCTTCCAGTATTTCCATAGAAAAAAATGGGATAACAAGGCTTTTTTCATTAAGCTTCAGCTCTTTTAGATTATCTTTTACACTTTTTGGTAGTTCTTTGAATTTAATAATTGTCTTATTGGTTTCAATAAACCGAATGAATTCATCAGTCGCAGGTATTGATAATGTATTTTTCCCGTCAATTAGTTTATAGGAAATACTCTCGTTGACTGCATCTTTTTTTATACTGAAGCAGAGGATTTTATCAATTCTAATAGTATCTTTTATAAATTTTGCAGCGGCCAGAAAAATATCCTCTCTTTCTAATAGAGAAGCGACTTTGACAACTATTTCATTTACCAGTTTATCAGTTTCATATTTGTCTACTATCCATTTATCCAGAGGTGTCTGGATGAGCTTGCGCAGAGGCACGCCGAGCATAGACCAGAAAAGAGTTAACCCAAACATCGAAACTATGCTTAAAAAATTATTAAAGGAAAATAAAAAATAGATCAGTATAAATGATAGGCTGACTATAATAAGGGTACTAATATAAGCCAGAAATTTGGAGATTATTAACTTGATATCCATAAGTTCGTGTTTTGTTATAGCATAAGTGAATAAACCAAAATGAAAGAAAGTTATAAAGTTGCCATAAGGGAATATGTTTATTTGATATACAGGTAAAAAAGTGGTTGCACCGCATGCATAACCAATTGCTGTAGCTAAAAAAATATAAATTATTTGTGTTTTTTTATTAATTTCCTTTGTCTGGGAGAAATGGATATAGAGGAAATAGTAAGACAATAGTATACAAAATCCATAATAAATCACATATAAGGTATATAAAAAATTTGCTTTTGGAAAATATAAAAACACATTTATGGGAGTTTCATATAAAATAAACCAGTTAGTATATAAAAGGGGGAACAATAATATTGTGCTAAAAATAAAAAAAGGTAAGATAAAAATTATTTTATTTTTTTTATTAATATAGTTAGTGGTAAAATTTAGAAATAACGTCGGTAAATATAATGCAAAGCTATGAAGAAATAAATCCCAAAAATGTGCTTGGTTATATGAAATACTAAGAGTGTGTTTATATATACCGAAACTCCATATTGAGACAAATAATATTAATAAAGAAAACGAAAATTTTATCTTTTTTTCTTTAGCTAATATGAATGAAATTACAGCCAAAAAAAGGCTAAAAACTGAATTTAATAAATTAAAATAAGCATAAATAAATATCATTTTTTAATATTTAAAAAATGATACCCCTTATGTGGAATTAATTCAAAATATTTTTTAGAAATACTGTTTTTTATCGGTTCTAACCAAGCCAACATGTTTTCTTCAGTCCTGTGGAAAAAATTCCATTCTCCAAGTGTTTCATAATATGCTCTATGAAATGATTTATCTATATTTGCATTAATTATTATCAATGTTCCATTTGATGAAAGCCTTTCAAATAATTCCTTGATCAAATTAGCTGCTATTTTGTCTTTTAAATAATCGAAAAGTCCAGAAGAATATATTAAATTATAATCACGGAAATCATTATCCAAACGACCTCTTATAATATTTAATATGTCCATAGGTATAAACTTAAATCTTATATTTTTCATTTTGTTTTTTTGTATTTTATTAACTTCATTCATAAAATAATCCATAGCCTTTTTTTCAAAATCTATTAAAGTAAACTCATATTCGTTTGCACATAATTCATTATCCTGAATCAGCTCGATTATTTCTCGGGCTGGACCGCATGCAATACTTGCAATTTTAATAGCAGACTCGTTGTTTTTTTGTTCCTTAATTTTTTGTTTTAAATAACCTAATCTATCGATATTCGATCTGGAAATAGGTATATAGCCCGTATAGTTGTGAATGAGTTGATCATAAAGGGTATCACCCATATATTTATCATATGTTTCGTATATAAGATTCATTAATTGATAATCACCTGCGTACCCTAATGGCTTTGTAAATATATGGTAATTCAGAGGTGCAAATACAAAATATTCAAGCAAACTTTTTTGCATATATAATCTGTACAATTTATTATCTTCTATCACTACACTATTTGTTATATCAAATATCCTAAAAAAATATTTATCTAAAATAGGAAATATTTCTGGCTTTTTTTGGTCTAGTAAAGCGATGTGATGCTGAATGCTTTTATGATTGATTTCATAATTATCAAACATTTTTTTTATATTATGCAGGTATTCTTTAAATTCTTTTATTAATTTGAGAAATTTATGATCAATTTTACTAACATCAATTAACTGATATTCTCCGTTATATATTGTCCGCTTTTGTTTATCAATAATTCGAGCATCTATTTCCGTAATAGTGCTTTTTTTGTTTGTTTGGACAAGCTTTTTTATTTGTTTATCAACTGTACTTTTTTTCATATATTAATTATCCCTCATAAATATATCGTTTAATAATTAATCATATTTCATTTGAAATTTACGAACAACCTTCTTTCCCCTGCCTTCCCATTATATATCAAATAAAATTGGTAAGTCAAAGCAACTCAGTCACTTCGAGAACCTCAGTGACCGGCTCAACTATATCAGTTACTTTTTATAGATCGGTGGCTGAGGCTCTCGAAGCCACATCCCTATAAGCCAAAGATAGTTCCGGCAGACAATCATGCTTTGAATTTATTAGGGCTTCTTTTTTCTTTTTATTCCAACCCTGTACTTGTTTCTCGCGATAGAAGGCTTGTTCAACACTATCAAACTCTTCAAAATAAACTAATTTCACTGGCAATCTCTTCTTGGTATGATTTGCCCCTGCACCATTTTGGTGTTGGTTCATTCTTAATTCTAAATTATTAGTACTCCCTGTATAGTAACTTCCGTCAGAGCATTCTAAAACATACATCCAACCCTTCATAACAACTTCTTTCAAAAGGTCACTTCGAGAACCTCGGTGACCTCACTTTTATGGTTATCGCGTTTCTAAAAAAGCAAAGCTCTCATGCTTTCGGTGGCTGAGGCTCTCGAAGCCACCGTAATTATAGAAAATTATTATATTCCAAATGCCTTTCTGGCAAAAGAATGTTTTTCAAGTAATAGGAAAATCTTAAAAACACTGCTATAATTGCGCATTATGGAATTTGTGGTTTTTAGTATCATCTGTTTTTTTCTGCTCAGCGCGCAGATTTATATCGGTACGAACCAGTTTAAAGACGGGGTAGCCAAGGTCATCGGCGAAAAAGCTTTCAAAGCATCATACAGATTATTTTACATACTTCTTTCCCTAATCGCTTATATTGTTTGTATAAAACTTTTTCTGCAGTTACCCAGAGTAGAAATCTATAATCTGGAAGACTCTGTCAGTAATCTGGTTTTTCTGATAATTGACACCATCCGCTTCATTGCACTGTTCCTGATTATTGAAGCCTTATGGGAACTCGATCTTTATGAATTTTTAGGTATCAAACAAATATGGTATTTTCTAACAAAAAAAGATTTGACCATTTTCAAAAGAAATCGCATCAGGGATAAAGAATTTATTCCCAAAGGTCTTTATCTCAGGCATCGTCATCCGGTTTATTTCTATATGTTTATTTTTTTTATATTGGACAGGTCCATGACCGTCAGCAACATTCTCTTTATTGTCATCTTTACAATTTATTATAATTTCAGCGCCAGACAACAGGAAGCCCGGTTCATGGAAGACTATGGAGACAGCTACAAAAAATACCAGCAGAAAGTAAACAAATTCCTGCCTATGTTCAAACGCTTTTCTGCACATGAACAGCCTAAAAAGTAATTTCGCGGGCAGTTTCTATCCCGGCAATGATCTGGTCCTGCAACGCCAGATACAATCTTTTCTGGATAACACCCAAAAAACAATTGTTAAACCCAAAGCTCTGCTGGCACCGCATGCAGGTTACGTTTATTCAGGTCAAACCGCAGCCTATGCCTACAAACAACTGGAAGAAGAAAATTATAAAACCGCAATAATTCTTGGGCCGACACATCAGGTTTACAGCCAGCACCTGGCCATACCGATAGAAGACTCATTCCTGACTCCGCTGGGTAAGGTCGATTTTGATATGAATATCATTAATACACTGCTGGGAAGCAAGTTGTTTATAAAAGATTCCACTCCTCATTATGAAGAACATTCTCTGGAGGTGCAGATACCTTTTCTGAAAACCATGCTGCCCAAAATAAAAATCGTACCTATAAGTGTGGGTGGTGTTGATCTGGAAACCATGGCTGAGGCAGCCGAAATTTTAGCCGGCGTTCTCCGGCCTGATGTTATTCTTATTATGAGCAGTGACTTGTCTCATTATCATCCGTTAAGTATGGCAAAAAATCTGGACCAGCACACCATTAACCAAATTCTTTCACTTGATTATAAAAAAGTTGTGGCTGAGTATCAGAAAAAAAATATAGAGTGTTGTGGTATTTATCCGATTATTATGTCGCTCTTGACCTTCACTCATTTCAAAGACGTAAAAGCTTCTCTGCTCTACTACGATACTTCAGCTTCAGCATCTTTTGATGACCAGCGGGTTGTGGGGTACGCGTCTATAGCGTTTTATTAAAATTTTAATATCACACTTCGTCAAGCTCAGTGTGACGTTGTCGACTTTAACAAATAACTGCAATTTCTACCTGTTTATCTACGATAATTAATCATGTTAAAAAAAATCATTGCCGAGAAACAAATTTTTATTTTCCGTCACGGTCATTCCAAGGCCAATACATCACGCTTCAGAAGAATTCTGTTCCCCGGCTTTTTTAAAATACTCAGGGAATATTTCGGTTTTCAAGTAGCCTTAAAAGGGGTACAGCTTGTGGACCGCTTCAGGAACAAGCATACCCCTTTCCGGCAACCTGATTACAAAATACCACTGGAGCCTATCGGCAAGATACAGGCAGAGCTTACCGGCAGAGAGCTGGCTACGCTTGGCATTATCCCTGACCTTATTGTCAGCTCCGACTATTTAAGGACCAGACAAACCACGGCAGGAATTATCAAAGGATTTAAAGCAGTATCCGGTGTTGATTTAACTTCGCGCATACTTTATTCCGAACTGATTGTGGAAAGACGTTCGGGGAAAACATCCGGCTATCCTCAGGAATATTACCCTATCCTGTTTCCTGAAGTGCAGCAAAAATTTGAAACCGAAAGCCGTCTTACTTTCCGGCCTCCTGACGGAGAAAGCATTCTGGATGTCAGAAACAACAGGATACCTGACCTTGCCCATATCATCAATCTTCTAAATTTTAAAACACTATTCATTGTCGGCCATGGTCTCACGAATTCCACCATCCGTTCGTTATTGACCCAGGAAGATATGGCTGAAGTAAGAATAGGAAGTCCCAATCTGGGGGTTTACAAATTTGTTTTGGACACCGCAAAAAACATCTGGGTCCTCGACCAAAACCTAGATGGCAGCACTCCGATCAGTGAAAAAATTACTATAACCAATTAGTCTTTATAAATCGTTGAAATTTCCAGCTGTTTCCAGACGATAAATTAACAGATCATGCTGTACAAAATAATTTCGACACAGGGGTCGTATAAATATCTGTATAATGAATTACACAGATATGCTTCTCTTTCATCCGAAGAGATCGTCGCAAATTTTGATAATGAACAATACGACAAATTGCTGCAAAATCTGGTTGATTTTTTAAATGTCAGCAATAAAGTTTCAAGCATTAAAGACAGTGATATAGGGTTTGCCTCATCCTTTATCATGAGATTTTTTAATAATCATGGAATAATAAAAAATTTATGGCCTTATGAATGGTATAAAAAAATAACCCATGAGATAACAACAAAGGTTATTGTTCCGAATAATTTTGATCAGGAACTTATAACACTGATAATCTACCATGCTCTGTCCGGTATGGAACGGCTTCCGTATTACAATTATCTGAAAGACTTGCTGATCTCATTAAAATCACAAATGTATGCAAATAATCTTCCACCTCAGACAATGAACGAGATTAAAAGATCAATTGAGCGAATTTTCGATCGAAATGAAAGATTCTTCTTCGGCTGCAGCGGGCAGGGTTCCTGTGAGTATTTTGGTAAAATGGTAAGAGCATTGGACAAAAAATAAACCTTAAAAAATGAGATCAACAGGGGAAAATTAATGTTAAAAAAAATTATCGCGGAAATATTACCAAAATTTGATATTATCGGGTTGAAAGGTCCTTCAGTGGAATTATCACCAGATGAAAAGGAAATCTGGGGAGAACATCTGGAGAAAAATTTTGATTTTACTTTTGGTCCGGCAAGAAGAAGCATTTTTACCGATACTATTTTTTTCTTTGATACTGAATTTGAAAATAAAACCGCACGAAAAATTTATCGTTCGATAATAGATTGCGATTTTTTTCTGTTACTGAGGAACAAAAAACTGTTAATTAGCCACGCTGATAAATATGAAGCCCGGGGCAAAGGAGACTACATATATATTACTATTCCCCAAACTGAAGAGCTCGACTTTAAACCGCTGCATCAAAGTATTCATAAAATTTTATTAAGGAAATCAAACCTGTCTCTGGAACAAATATCCAGCAATTATCTGGACCTGCGTATAAAATTCCCGGAATGGTTTGAAAAAGAAAAATATGAGGGAATTGTAAGAGATACGGATTCTGCTTTAAATAGAAACTTTATATTGATAGAAGAACTACAGGCCCGGCTTGGAGATACTTTTTCGCTGCAAAAGACCATTGAACTTCTGGGATTTTTAAAAGAGGAAGTAATTAACACTACCGATATTGACACACTGACCAGCATTTTGAAAATGATAAATAATCCGAATTCCATTCAAATAGAATTTCCTGAAGCTGAACAACCTACCATAATCATAAAAGCCCCAAATATTTTCAGTATGGACTTTTTCCTTCAAAATAAATTGATCCTCAAAAACATCTCAGTTCATAATATCTCTCAGGTAAGAACAAAAGAGGGCAATATCAGCGTTTTTATACTGAGGACCTCGGATTATATGAAAAAAGTAAAAAAGAAAGAACAGTTAAGTGAATATTTGTTCCAGGAATTAAACAAACTTCTGGAGATAAAAGACGATGA
>JAQURL010000079.1 GCA_028715625.1 Candidatus Margulisiibacteriota bacterium
TTTTTGTCCATCAGCCGCGGTTTCTGCAGCAGTAGCAAAATCTATGGCGGCAATTTTTTCATTTTCGGCTTTTACAATTTTATTCATGGTTTCCTGAACATCTTTGGGCGGATCGATTTGTTTAAGTTCAGCGCGTACAATTTCCATCCCCCAATTGGATGTTTCCTTAACCAGAATTTTAATTAACTCGCTGTTTATTCTGCCTCGTTCGCTATTGGCTGATTTCAAGGTCATGGTACCGATGATATTTCTTAGAGTAGTTCTGGCAAGATTAACTATTTGAGAATTTACATTATAAACATTATAAACAGAATTCTTTACTGATTCTTCATCACTTTTGATTTTGTAATAGATTTGGGCGTCAACCAGTGCGTTCAGGTTGTCATTAGTAATAATTTCCTGAGGTTCGGCATCAACAAGCTGTTCAGTGATGTTGATCCAGTACATATGATCTATAATGGGTATCACCCAGTTAAAACCTGGCCTGGCGAAACCGTAGTATTTTCCCAAACGTTCTATTAATCCGCGGTTGGTAGGCCTGACTATACGTATTCCCATAAAAAAAATAACAAGAATTAAAGAAAAAAAAGATGAAACTGAAAGCAACAACAGGTTATCCATATTGAACCTCCTTAGAATTCAGGGTATTCTAGCACGTTTCAATATTTAGGGTAAACTATTGATGTCGGAGTAGATTTAAAATTTATAATTTGTTACCTGGCCGGTTAAACCGGCCAGGTGTTATAAAAATTATTTTTCTAATAATTTTGTTTTAAAAAGCAGACCGGCCACAACCCCTGCGATACTTGGCACCAGAAGAAACATCCAGACTTGCTGCAGGGCTTTCCCTCCAACCACCAAAGCAGGTGCAAGACTGCGAGCCGGATTAACAGAGACTCCGGTTATGGCAATACCAAAGATATGGATTACTACCAGTGTTAAACCTATAATTAAACCGGCAAACTGGGTTGGAACTCCTTCCTGAGTTGAGCCCAGTATAACAATAACAAAGATTAAGGTAGCTATGAATTCGAAAAGAATTGCTGCAGTTATACCATAACTGCCCAGATAGCCGATACCCCAACCATTTTGTCCAAGACCGCCTATAGTAATGTCGTATCCGGAAAGCTGGCCCAATACTATAACAGCAAGAACAAGAGACGCTACAAAGCCGCCTAAACATTGGCCGATAATATAGCCGATCAAATCTTTAACATTCATACGGCCGGCAGCAAAAAATCCCAGACTTACGGCAGGATTGATGTGACAACCGGAGATGGGGCCTATACCATAAGCCATGGCAACAAGCGCGAAACCAAAGGCAAAGGCTATACCGAGAATTCCTACGTTAGCACCGGCAACTACAGCTGTGCCGCATCCGAATAAAACCAGTGTAAAGGTACCGATAAATTCAGCTAAATATTTTTTCATTTTTCCCTCCTTATACAGAACTAACCAGAAAACCAGTTTACTGAAAACCACCTCCCATTTTTCTTATTAAATATTAATACTTATTGAAATGGTTCGCAATACAAGTAAATATTATGAATTAAACCGAGAAAATATTAAAAGAAAGTAAACTCTGCTTTTTTCTGTAAATCGGTTTCCGACAAATTGAGAAGAGTTGATAAAACCAAACCCTTTTTCCCAAATTTTTTACTTATGGGGGACTGGTTAAAAACGTCTGAAAGCCTGATGGCGCAGGTAACACCTACGACAATTGCTCCTAAAGATTCGACTAGTTTCACGGCAGCGTCAACGGTGCCGCCGGTTGCCAGGATGTCATCAACTATCAGTATTTTGTCTCCACGTCTTATGGAGTGGATAGGTATTCCAAGTTCAGCGGAATTATATTCCATCCCATAGGGGACCTTGATTACAACACCGGGCAGCCTTTCAGATTTTGCAGCAATTACCTGACCTACACCAAGCTTGGAAGCAATGACTGAACCAAAATGAAGGCCTCTTACCGCTATTGGTAGTACTTTATCTATTTTTTCATCTTTAAAAGGCTCGATCAGCTGATTACAAGCATGTTCAAAGGCATTGGGATTGGCCAGGATCTGGCTGAAATCTGTCCATAATATTCCTTCATAAGGGACATGAGGGAATACTTTTATCATGTTTATCAGTTCCTCAACGGAATAATTGGAATTATATTTTGTAGGTTCACACATATTGCGCATGAAGTAATTATGAATATCCTTATTAAGTGTAATTTTATGGCAATCAATGATATCGTAAAAGGAAAAAGTCTTATAGTCCTTAATTTTCGGATAAAACCAGGATTTTTTTATTTTATCCGGGAAGCGAACAAGGCTGGCAATTGCTTGAATATTACCTCCGAGGTCTTCCAGTAATTTGCTTAACGCGGCCATGGTTAGTCCTGTGGTCATAGTATCATCAATAAGCGCGAATTTGTCTTCCGGTCCAATTAATTCTTTAAGAATCTCCAGGCGATCTTTACTGTTTTTGTCAAAAATGTGCACGGAAACCATTGTGCCAGGCATCTTGCCGGCTTTTCCGGCCACCACCAGAGGCAGTCCTAGTCTTAGAGCAACAGGGGCTGCGATAGTGATCCCGCGATCAGCCACACCAATAATCTTGGTGATTTTTCTATCGGCAAGAAAATTAACCAGAGTATCTATAATAGCGTTAAAAGCAAACGGATCTGAAAAAATACTGTCCAGATTTACCCCCGGCCCGCCTTTATATGGTGATTCTGTATTTAATGTCAGCTTATTGATTAATGATCTTGCTATGTTTGTAGAAAAGCTGCAGGTTTGACTAATTATTTTTTTTTGTAACATATATTTCCTTAGAATTTATATATATTTCGTACATTAAATAAAAAAATTGCAGGATATATTCAAAAAAATTCATAGGTTGGTAGAGAATATGCGGGAAAACTATAAATAGGGAGAAAAAAATGGCATTCATTTCAAATCTGGAAGTTTCTTCAAATACAAAATCAATAATTATTGCTGATGCGAGCCAGTTATCACTTAAGCAGATTGTTGATTTGATAAAACGTCAGTATATTAACCAGGGCAATGGGATTATTATTATTGTAGTACAATCTTCCAGGCAAACGTCTTCTTTTTTACCGGTGGATACAACGGGAAGGGAAAGCAGCAGGAAGATAGTCCCCGCAGTTTATGCCGAGCCATATCAACCCGGGCAATATGGCCTATCACCAGACAGACAACAAACACAGAGAATAAATTTTGCCGGGAACAACATAATTCCGGGTTTAAAGGAACGTATTCAGCAAATCATGAGCAAGCTTCCTGAGGACCAGCGCAACTGTATCAGCAATATTAATGTAACACCACAAGACGGGCCGGGAGGTGTCATGGGATGGTATGATCCGCGCAAGCCTTCAGCTATTAATCTGGACCAAGATGATACGGATAGAAATCTTGCTCATACTATTGCGCATGAAAGTTTTCATGGTTTTACTATGCAAAAACTACTACCTGCTTTTTTGAACTACAAAAACGGCAGGGGCAGCGATAGTAAGGAATATGGGAAAAATATGGCAGTTCTTTTCCAAATGTACACAAGGGCAGTTATGGCCGGGAACAAACTGGCATTACCCACTGATTACTCCAGATCCTTTCTAGACCTGTATCATCGAGTTCCATTTGCCCAGAAGCAAAGGGCACTGGCTATAGGTTTTATGGAGTATATCGCAGAACTGGCAGCCAATCTGGAGACCGGTAATGCGCATTCCGGCAGCCAGGCCCTGGATAAGGCTTATACAACAATGGCTAATATAATAAAATCAGCCATCACCCAAAAACAACCCGCTGCTCAAGTTACCCAAACAGCTTAAGAATTTTTAACTTACTCTTTTTTAAGAATATTAATAGTAGTATATTATTTATATCAGGAGTAACACATGTTAAGTATTGATAATGAACGAACAAAATATTATTTAAATTTATTACAAGTAATGGTGGTGGCTATAAATGCTGAAGGAGAAATAACTCTGGTTAACCAAAAAGGTGCACAGGCACTGGGATATGAGATTGATGATCTTGTTGGGAAAAACTGGTTTGAGACCTGTATTCCAAGCTACTGCAGAGAAAAAGTAAAAAGAGTTTTTGTTAAGGTGATGTATGGTGAACTGGAACCTATTGAATATAATGAAAATCCTATTATTACCATGAATGAAGATGAACGATTAATTGCCTGGCATAACACCTACTTAAGAGATAACGAAGGTATTATTCTCGGGATCATTGCTTCAGGCGAGGATATAACTGATTACCGAAGAGCAGAAGATGAACTTTTCAATATTAAGGATTTTTATCGAAATATTTTGGAAAGTATTGAGGATGGAGTATTTGTAACGGACAAAAATGATTCGATTTATTATGTTAACCATAGCTTCGCTCTGCTGGCGGGAATATCCCTCTATCATTTAATCGGCAAAAATATTTTTAATGACTTCCCCGGCGAAAACATGGGTTTATTTAAAGAGGAATATTTAAAGGCGAAACAAAATTTACAGCCTGTGTATTATGACATGATCCACCTTGATTTGGTGCCCAATAAACCTGTTGTTGTTTCAGGATGGCTTACTCCAAAAACAAAAAACAATCAGTTTGATGGCATGATATGCACGATGGAGGACATGACAGAACATACGAAAACAATAGAAGCTTTAAAGGACAGCGAGCAGGTGTTTAAAGCAATTTCCTTTATGGCTAAGGACGCTATTATACTGGTTGATTCATCAAATTCTCTTGTTTTTTGGAACAAAGCTGCCGAGGAGATGTTCGGTTACAAACTTGAAGAAGCTCGGGGCAAGAATTTACATGAGCTTATCGGGGCCAATGTTGATCAGGAAAAAATAGGGAAACATTTTGAGCATTTTCATAATACAGGGGAAGCAACTTTAAACGGGAAAACCATGGAAACAATAGTGAACAGAAGAGACGGTTCGGCATTTCCGATGGAAATGTCTGTTTCCAGCGTGAAAATAAAGGATACCTGGCATGCAATCGGTATAGCCAGAGATATCAGCGACAGAAAAAAGTTAGTGCCAGAATGAAAGAATAAGGCTCATAACCAGCAGTGAGAAAAGTTGATTGGCTGAATCCAGTAAAAAGAGTTTTCTGTTTTTGTCCCCAAAGATTATTTCGTTTGCTGTAAAGGGAAAGACAAAACCCACCCAGACAAAAATAACCAGAAAAAATCCATTAAGAAAATTTTGGATGTTCATCAAATCAAATATGAAAGCCAGAGAAAAGGAAAGTATTACCGCATTGATAATAGACATGGCCATCGCACGCCCCTGATCCCTTAGGTCTCTCTGCTCTGTTTTTTTCAGTTTTAGCCGGATGCTTCCGAAAAGCAGAGGAGAGTACCATAAAAATCCAATTATCATATATACAACAGCCGATGCTAAGATCGCAAAAACATCCATGAAATAATCCTTCCCTGAATCTTTTAAAAGCATAGCTAAAACCAGGGAATAAGTCAAACGAGGCAATCGTTAATGGTTGGCGTTCAATTTTACATTAGTATAATCAAAATTAATGTTGGCACCTAGAGAATCAAGGTCTTCGGGGTTACTGCTAAAATTGATATCCGCGTTCCTGGCTCCATTTTTTCTATGAAACAACCCAACCAGATAACGTTCGTCATTTTGGAAAATTTTGGCCAGATAAGTCATCAAGGGTAGTAATTTTTCCTTAAAAATTGTGTCTGCTATTAAAGGGTGTTCAGCAAAAACACTTAGTACATCGGGTTTCCAGTTTATCATATCCAACAGGATATCATTGATATCATCAAACTGTTCATTACCTTTGGCCCTTTTATAAAATGCTTTTATTTCGTTAATCTCTTTGCTTGTTATAATTGTTTTTTTACTACTTTTTTCCCAGAGTTCAACAATATATTCGGCCATTTTGGAGGGGACTTTGCCAGTTAAAACTTTTCTTATTTGGTCGCTGTCAGAAAAGGCTTTAAACACCAGACTCTGGGCATTATACGCCAGATTGTTTAAATTTTCAAAAACGTTTGTCAGCCAGGCATTCTCAGCGAATATTTTATGGATTGGAACTTCAGATGGCAGTTCAAGTTGATAAATTTTTTCCCATGTTTGCAGAATACTTTCAACAGGAATTTGTACTCTGAATTTATTAATCAGATGCTGACAAGAAAAAGTTTTAATATAATCGTTGAAGAATTGCTTGAAACCATAAACTCCGTCCGGCCTAATGCCTTTGAAGGGACTGTATGTGATCCTATAAACGATGTGCGGATCGGTCATGGTCAGATTGCTATTGGCTAATTTTATTAATCCGCTACCGACACTTAAGGGTTTTTCCAAAAGTTCCAACTTGTTATTTATAAAAATTTGCTGTATCTGAATTTTTCTGGTTTTAGAACTGTTATTTATAGAATAAAAATAAGCTATCAGCGCGTCTTCTTTATCTATATGATGCGCTTCAGGGTCAAGTATATGCTTGATAGAAGTAACTTTCTTATCAAAGTAGGCCACATAAACACTAGCTACTATTTCATTATCAAACCTGATAATAAACACATCTCTGTCATTGAATTTATCTGAGGGGAAACGAAGTTTTAATTCTTCAACATCGTTTACCGGGATAACTTTTTCAATTCTGGCCAGCTGCCATTTATCTTCAGCTGAAAGGGTTTCCCATTTGGCGGTGGTTATTTCCACCTTAGGGGCATTAATTCCGTAGTCGATTATAGATTTGATAGCTTTGAAAAGCTTGTCCATATTGTTTAAAGAAGATAAAGACTTGTTTTCATATAGCATACCGTAAATTCCAAACAATATTTGTCGGGTTAAGCTGTTATTAATCGTTTCCAGAGAAAGCAATTTGATGACACATAGAATAAAAGAATTTGTATTGATTTTATTTAACAGGTCAGGGATGTTTTTTGGATTAGTGGTGAGAAGGGTAATTATTTTTCTCATTGTGGACTTTTCTTTTACAGACATGGATAAGAAAAGATTTTCAAAGGATTTTGAATGAAAAAATTTAAGAAGGTCTTGTTTTTCCGGATCAATAGATATAATTTTGAATCTAGAAGATAACCGCATGTTTTTCTGATCTTCCTATTTTTTTATAGACTCCACATTTTTCAGTAACCAAAGAGTATATCGATTATAAAATATAAAAATCCTAGGAAATTTGATATTGTAATCGATTAGCGTGTAATCTTTAGTAGTATTTGTATTGTGTATCGGGTTTTTCATAAGTTACAATGGAGTTAGAGTAAATATGAGCAGGGGAAGAAATCTTTGAATAGAAGACATATATCAATACTTATTATTTTAAGTTTTTTACTGGGTACTTTTTCCATTTCTGCGGAACACGGCGCAGACGGTAATAATGAAAAACTCAAAAACAGGGTGGCAAGTGAAACCACACAGGTCAGGAAAGCTTCAAACACAAGTTTTGCTGCCAAGGAGGTAATGTACGGGAACAAAGCTCTGGGTGTGGTTTATTATAAAAATTACGTTGTTATTCGCCTGGCATTTCCAGCGGAATATAAAAGCCCGTTTGAGCGGGCAAAGCATATAGCCGCTGAATTAAATGAGAACATTTATTCTCTGGATGATTTAGCCCAGGTAGGTATGTCAGTATCCGAAAATATGTTTTTTTTACTTATAAAGAATAAAGAAGTTTTTCCAATATATATAGAAGATTCAACTTTTTATAATCTTGGCCCTTCAAAATTGATTAAAAGTGTAATTTATAATCTGCAACGCGTTATGGAAATGGCCGCATATGAAGAGTTTGTCCAAAATAATACGGAAAATACTAATGAAAAAGGTTTTGCAGAAATAAATTCCAGTCATAAAGAAGAAAAGAAAACTATACAGGGAAAGGAAAAAGCGGCTGGATCGCCCAAAAAAATAAAACCGAAGACTAAGAACAACTTAATATATATATATATAGGATTGCTGGCTCTTATTGTAGCAGGTGTTATTACGGAACTGAAGTTGTCAGTGTTCAGAAAAATTTTGGGATTAAACAAGAATAATGGAGAGGAAGAAATTTCTGAAAACGAAGAAACATCTTCCGAAGCTAAGGTTGAAGCTACACGGGAAGAAGCTCCGGCTGTAGTAAAAACAAAACAAGAATCTGTTTCTATTTCTCAGGAAGAAATAAAGACTGTATTGGATGAGAATAAAAAAGAACAGGCAAATTATACACAAAATGTAGAACAAACAGTGGAGCCGAAACCGGCAGAAAGTGAGTCAGTGGAAATAAGCGCTGACGAATTAATGGCCGCCCTAGGGCAGGAGGCGCAAAAAGCAAGTTCCACGGTAAAAGACCCTTTAACTATGCTGGATGAACATAAACCGGAATTATCCGGTACTAACGAAAATATGGAAATATCGCAGGATGAAATGAAAATTGCCCTAGGAAAACAAACAGTAACCCAGGAAGTAGAAATTGAAAACGTGGAAATATCGCAGGATGAGATTTTAGCTGCTCTGAGCGAACCTGCGCCAGAGCCAGAGCAAGTAAAAGTAGATCAGAATGAGATAGAAGAAATGCTTAAAGCAAACAATGTTAAAAGCGAAACAACAATTGAGCGTAAGAAAAAAGAGATTGTTGAACTGCAAAAGCAGATGGATGTTGCGGAGGATATGCAAAAGGAATCCGAAGTAGCAAGTGAGCAGGTTGTTGTTGAAGAAGAAATGGATCCGGATCTGAAAGCAGAACTGGAAAGCATACTGAGTAATACTGCTATGGCCAAGAAGGAAAAGGTTGTCCAGATTGCTTCTCTCTGTATCCCGAGGGAGGATATAGCCAGATATCTGAACATGGATTTAAAAGAAGTTAACCTGATTATGGAACTTTATCAATAAAAATTTTAAGTTACGTGGAAGTTTATTTGGACTGTCTACTGAAAAAAGTAAACAGCTTATTATTTTGAAACAGTGATTCGGTGTCATTTAAAACAGAACTAATTAGCCTGGCCAGAAATATAAAGAGCAGTACCGGGGTAAGAATAATATTCATCAGAACATCAAAGAGCCCATTTTTTTTAAATCGTTCAGACATTTTGCCCAGACTGTTCATTTAATTGCCTCTTTCTAGAAAAGTGTGGCTATTATAGCACAACACTTAAAAATTTTTAAAGTGGAATTTAAATTCTTAAATTAAACAGAATAAATTTATTTAGGTAATGCAGTAAGGGTAAAAACCATTACAAACAACGCAACGGTTTCAGCGATACCGAGTACCATAATGTAGTTGCCGAAACCCTTACCTGATTCAGCCAGTGCATCTGAAGCGCTAGCAGCGCATTTTCCCTGCATCCAGGCGGAAACCCCTATACCTGCACCGGCGCAGATACCGATAATCATCTGCAGAAAAGCTGTATCAGGCGGCCAGTTGGCTGTACGTATGGCATTTCTAACAATCATACCGTATATTGTTTGGGAAAGAGGCGCTCCCACAAAGGCTATGATAATAAATGGTGCCAGTTTGTTTTGCATATAACTTTTTTTCCATGCTCCTATAGCGGCCATACCGGCTATACCGGCACCTAACCCGGAACCTATAGCAGCCAAAGCCAGAGAAAAACCAAAATCACCGAAAGCATTTAACATAAATTAACCCTCCTTAAACGGTTCATATTTTATACCGGACCATTGTTGACCAAGGTGTCCGGAGAATTCTAACATATTTAACCTGACTCCGTGAACTATTACTGCCATAAATCCCAAAATAATATTTAAAGCATGTCCCGCAACAAGGATCAAAGCCGCAATAAACCCGGAGAGAATGCTATTAACTCCATTACCCAGAGCCATGGAGTTAAAACTCTGGGATACGATCACTGAGGCATAACCAACCGCAAACAGCCTTAAATAAGAAACTACATCGCCAAAAGACGCAATAACCTCCAAAGGGAAATTGGCCAGGTAATCAAGCACCCCCTTGAGCATATTTTTTTGATAATTATTGAACAGCAATACCAGTGCCATCCCCGTAAAAAGCATTTTAAGTGCCATTGAAGGATAAGGGTTGCCTAATACCAGATTGTGAGCCAAAAAGTACATGTTCCATATAATCATTATCCATCCAGCTTCTGCCAGTATTCTGGGGGAATTAAGCATCCTGGAAGCTTTCAGACTGTGCGCTACTGTGAGATGTATGGCACCAATAAGAAAACATAACGACATTACGACCGGTGTGCTGGTTTCGGAAAAGCTGTTCAGGCTGGGAATTACAAGATTATTTAACAAAGGAAGTTTTGCGATATTCTCGAAGCCGAACCAGGTGCCGGTGATAGCTCCCCAGATAAGGGTTGCCGCACTCAGTATATACATCAGAAAAAATGGTTCATAAGGAGCGGTTCTAAATTTGCGACGAAGTATGTATGTTATAACTAGAAATATGGAGGCATAACCTGCGTCTCCGATAAGCATGGCAAAAAACAGTGAAAAAAATATCAGAAAAACAAAACTTATATCAAATTCCTTATAACCCGGAATGGTGTTCATAAAGTTAAAAACAGGGCTTATAATCCTGGTCCAGGGGGGATTAGTGATAAAGGTAGGAACTTCGTCATTTTCTGCAGGCTCTTCGATAAGGTATCCGGAATCAGTACTGGCGCATAAGTTTTTAACTTTTTGCAGATATTTTTCAGGACAATATCCCTGCAGATATGAAAAATGGCCCTCCTCTTTGTGCAGTCCTTCGCATACCAGGAAAAACTCAAGTTTATCCAAAAGCAATTTTTTTGTGTTTTTTAAGTCTGGCAACAGATTAGAATTTTTTTCAAGGAATTGTTGGATTAGATCAAAGTTAACATTTAACTCGGCTATTTTTGTTTTTATCTCATGATAAGACATGTCAGGCACCATAGCCTTGTCAAAGGGCAGGGCAGAGCTTTCCGGATAGCTGAGGGCCAAGACATAGACCAATCCTGCTGTTTTTTTAATAATAATGCAGTGTTCCGGCTTTTTTATTTTATTAAATATATTTAAGGGTATTTTATAAAGGTTCGCGTGGATTTTATTTGATCTCAGAAAGGTGATATCCCCTGGTTCTAACATGCCCCAGTCTGCGTAGAAGGATGCTTCTTTTTCCAGTCTGTTTTTTTCGCCAAGAAGGTCATCCTGTAATTTTTTTT